>CAZFSQ010000206.1:0-4952 GCA_964521975.1 uncultured Oligoflexales bacterium
AAGCATGTGACTCACGGTTGCATATCGGCCATCAAAATAATCTGGAATGGGTAATATAATCTCATCTTCTTTGACATTTTCTTTTATACGATTAACAAAGTTTTCTGAAAATGGGGTGAGGCTTTCCATTTGAATGCCAGTACCAAAAAAATAAAAGTAAGAAAAAAATGCGAGTGGTTGGACGGTAAGTGAAAAGGAGAGAACTCGTTTTGCAAAAAGATTTTTTTTATCGAGACTTTCAAGAAGTTTCATACTTAAAACAACACCCAAAACAGTCACAAAAGGCGACATTTTCTCTGTCACCCTCTGATAAGAAAAATAAGGTAAAATATAATATGCAATGCGGTATGGAATACTTCTTAGTGAGGCAAGTGCATCCGTTTTTTCTCCGACACCCGCCATCCAAAGCATCATAAGAAAAAAAATAATTATAAAACCTGTCCAAGAAGTTTTTCTCCATTGAAATTTAAATTCTCGATTTTGAAAATAAAATAATGCGATGCTTAGTGATAAGCCGAGCATCATAAAAGTTCCCACGTTAACAGGTTCAGTTAAACTAAAAAAATCTGAGAGAGGTCTTGAATAATGTCTAATTTCATTAAAAGTGCGGTGGGCTTTTCCACCTGAGTTTCCACCCATAAAAAAATAATTGATTAAAATTCCAGAGAGAATGCTTATAGCAATACAATAAAATAAACCCTGCCATTCTTTAAATTTCCAGTTTTTCCAATTCCATAAAAAATAACTTAGACAAATTAGCAGAGAATAATAAGCAAGATGTTCCTCAGAAAATTGCATGAGTAAAATGGAAATTCCAGCGACAAGATCCCATCGCTTCTTGTCTTCATTAAAAGCCTGCCTTAAAAAACTTCCTAAAAAAATGGGGACAAGCAAAAAAATAAATCCTCCGCTATGTCCTCCAGCAACTTGGTATAACTTATAAGGCATCATCGTAATAATAAGTGCCCCCAAAATTTTTATAAATTTTTTGGCCTCAAAAAAATCCAACATGAATAGTGAAAATATAAATGTGAGAATATGGGAAAGACAAAGCATCGTAAAATTATACGATGCAGCATGATTAAAAAAATTCATGAGGCATCCAATGGAGAGAAATTGTAACCCATATGCCCCGTCGAAATTTTGATCTAATTGTGAAGCATAAGTTAGAGGATCACTAAAAATATTTAATTGATGTGTTATATTATAAAGAAATTTCCAAGAGAGATAAAAAACTTGGATATGGTCTCCGCCGATAAAAATATTCTCAAAGCTACTACTCTTTCCAAGTCCATAAGGTATACCATCAAAAAAATGCTCTCTTAAAATTGGGTACTGCCAAAATAACCAGCAAGGAAACCAGATGAGCGATAAAAAAATTCCAATTAGATATTTTAAAATTTTCATTTCAATAATAAACTTTATTCGATGAACCATGGAACTTCAAGTTGTTGTCAAGAAAAGTATGATAATAGATTTTGGATAACTTTGTTTTTTGTCATTCCACTTTTGTTTTTTTCGATGGGTGAAATGAGTTTTCAAGTTCCACTTTCGGACTTTTTTTCTCATTCCATCCAAGCTCTCCTTCAGTTTTTATTAGCCACACCTGTATGTCTTTGGGGGGCATGGCCTTTTTATAAATTAGGACTTAAATCTTTTAAGACAAAAAATTTTGACATGTTCACGCTTATTAGCTTGGGTGTTGGGGTATCCTATTTTTATAGTGTATTTATTTTTATTTTTTCAAGTCACGAATCATCCCATCTTTATTTTGAGTCAGGAGCTATGATTGTTTTACTTATTTTGCTCGGACAAGTGATTGAGCAAAAAGCATCCTCCAAAACAAGTCTTGCAATTGAAAAACTGATGTCTCTTCAACCAAGGACAGCCCAATTGATTGTGGATTCGCAAATGGAAAAAGAAATTCCACTTGAAGAAATAAAACTTGGGGATCATCTACGCATTCGACCTGGAGAAAAAATCCCCCTCGATGGAATAATTTTAGATGGAAAAAGTTCCGTGGATGAGTCCATGATTTCAGGGGAACCCATTCCCGTCTATAAAGAAAAAAATAGCAAAGTCATTGGTGGAACGATCAACGGAACGGGTTCTTTGGTGATGAAAGTTGAAAAATTAGCGGATACGACACTGCTTGCTCAAATCATACAAATGATTTTAACAGCCCAAGAAACGCGACCCCAAATTCAAAAATTGGTGGATAAAGTTTCTGGAATTTTTGTACCCCTGGTTATTCTTATTTCGTTCATTACTTTTTTAATTTGGTTTTCTTTGGGTCCCGAACCTAGTTTTTCGTTAGCTATTATGAATATGATTGCGGTGTTAATTATTGCTTGTCCCTGTGCTCTTGGGCTGGCCACTCCAATGTCCATTATGGTGGCTACAGGGAAAGCAGCCTCTAGGGGTGTGCTATTTAAAAACGCCGAGGCCATTGAAACACTCTGTAAAGTTAAGACCATTATTTTAGATAAGACAGGGACGATTACGGAGGGAAAACCTAAAGTTGTTCAAATTCAAATTTTTCAAAATATTTCAGAATCAGAATTATTATTTTATGCAGCCTCTTTGGAACAGCATAGCGAACATCCTCTTGCTAAAGGAATCTTAGAAGCGGCTCAAGAGAGAAAAATAACTTTGCAGATGGTAAATCAGTTTGAATCTATCACAGGAAAAGGTGTGAAGGGGTTGATTAATAATCAGTGGGTTTATTTGGGTAATAAAAAACTTATGGAAGATTTAAAAATTAATTTTGACATTCCTTTATCACAAAATCATCAGAGTGTTGTTTATATAGGGATAAAAAATCAATTGATGGGAATATTAATTGTTGAGGATCCTGTTAAGTCAACAAGTCAAGAGGCGATTAAAGAACTCCGTCATCTGGGAATGAAAGTTATCATGTTGACAGGAGATCAAAAAACCACGGCAGAATATATTGCACAAAAAGTTTATCTGGACGAAGTAATCGCCGAAGTTTTGCCTCAAGATAAATTGCAGGTAATTACCCGACTCAAAGATGCTGGACAATCCATTGCGATGGTGGGGGACGGTATCAACGATGCTCCAGCACTTGCTAAGGCCGACGTGGGTATTGCTATGGGAACGGGAACGGATATTGCGATGGAAAGTGCTGGAGTGACCCTGATTCAAGGTGATCTTCGAGGAATTGTGCGAGCATTTAAAATTAGCCAACATACAATGCGTAACATTAAACAAAATCTTTTCTTTGCTTTTATTTATAATGTTTTAGGGATAGCAATTGCTGCTGGTGTTTTATATCCTGTGAACGGAATGCTTCTAGATCCAATGATCGGGGCATTAGCTATGAGTCTTAGCTCGATCTCAGTTATATTAAATTCGCTCATGTTATTTAAAATTAAAGTATAAGGAAACTCATCGCACATGAAAAACATTTTAGTCGTTGGAGCAAATTCTGGGATCGCTCAAGAGTATTGTCGCCTGAAAGTAGAGCAAAAAAATTGTAAAATATTTATTGTTGGACGGGATTCACAAAAACTAGAAATACTTCAAAAAGATTTAACGGCTCGTGGTGGTAATGTGGATTCATTTGCTTGTGATTTATCAAAGTATGATACCCATAAAATATTTTTGGATAAAGCCGTGCAGTTTTTAGGTTCCTTGGATGTCATTTTAATTGCTCATGCCGTTATGCCTGATGCGAGTATCAATGATATGCCGCAGAATGAGCATATTTTTCGCGTGAACTATTTTAGCGTGGTCTCAATATTTAGCGTTCTTATTGAAAATAAAATGATTCATTCGGGGAATTCAATTGCCGTCATTTCATCGGTCTCTGGTGATCGCGGTCTTGCTCATAATGGAATTTATGGAGCTTCTAAAGCAGCTCTTAACATTTTTTTAGGAACCATGCGAAAAAATCTTAGTCGTGAAAAAATTCATATCCTGACGATTAAACCTGGATATGTGGATACACCGATGACAGATCATCTTAAAAAAGGAATTTTATTTGCTCATCCCAAAAAAGTTGCTGCGGATATTTCATCCGCGATAGAAAAGAAGAGAGAACTTATTTACACGCCAGGGTATTGGCGACTCATTTTATTCTGCGTCAAACTCATTCCTGAAAAGATTTTCAAGCTTCTTAAAATATAGTTGACAAGCATTTTTACCTATGAAATGATTTCCGCAATCGAGTCAATAGATCGTAGTTGAAATATCAGGGGTTTTCTTAAGCATTTTTAATAATTGAAATGCTATAAAAAGAAGTAATATGAAATGTAAATTTTTAAAATCTATCAATTTTCTGAATTCAAGCTCAGCTGCTGCAAGTATTTTTTACTTACCTAGTTTTTTATTGTCTATACTACAAGCACTGTCTTTTCCTTTATAAGTTATCTTTTCAAAAAATTTCACCTTAGGTGGTATGAGCTTGGACTGGGGGCCTCGAAAGGGGCCTCTTTCTTTTTATGGCTTAAGGATTAGGTCTGAAAAAGGGGTGGCTAATGGGACTCGAACCCACGAATGTCGGAATCACAATCCGATGCGTTAACCTCTTCGCTATAGCCACCATAGGATAGATTAGTCAGTCTACCTCCACTATTTTTTGAGTCAATTGAAAAATAAGCGAACTCCCGGTAGCATGTGACGACAATGAAAATTGTAACAAAATTTTTTAAGCTACCTCTCTATCAACAAATAATTTTTTCGTTGATCTTGGGGCTTTCTTTGGGGGGTATCCTAGGATCTAAAATTATTTTCATCGGCATTTTAGGAAAGTTGATCATTCAACTGATTAAGTCAGTTGCCGTGCCGCTGATGTTTTTTACCATTCTGAGTTCGGTGTTTCAAACTCATATCAGTTCTAAGATGGGACTCAGAATGGTTTTGATCACTCTTTTAAATGGGACGATTGCTATGAGTCTCGGATTACTTATTTCTAAAGTTTTCACACC
>CAZFSQ010000207.1:0-4926 GCA_964521975.1 uncultured Oligoflexales bacterium
AAAGATCCCCAGGCACTCGCACCTATGGTGCTCGTTGGGGATGACAACGATAAGGAATCCGTATGAAACATATTCTCGAAAAACTCATCTCCCAATCTCAAGGTTATCTTGAACTGCGTTATCATAAACGACAGAGTTATTCTTTCTTAGCTCAGAAAAGTCGCGTGGATGTGGCGAAGCAATCTCTTGTCGCTGGGGTTGGAGTGCGTGCTCTGGTCAATGGCTCATGGGGATTTGCTGCAACCTCAGATCTTAAAGAAAGTGCGATACAAAAAGCAATAGAAGAGGCTCAAGCCAATGCCAGAGTATTATCAAGTCGTAAAAAAAAGGAAAATCAAGTTCATCTGGCAAAAGGAAATTTTGCTAGGATGGATTTTTTAGGTGATGGATACAATGAATTATTAAAGATGAATGCCAAAGATAAATTAAACGAAATTATTCAGACTGAAAATAAAGTAAAAAATGCCTCAAAATATATTCAATCCGCTTCGTGTAAATATAACGAAATTTTAGAAGAGAAAATAATTGTCACAAGTGATGGAGCTTCTGCCTCCATGAAAATTGCTCAACCTGAATTCGCGGTGACGGCAATATCTGAAAAAGATGGCGAGAGACAAAGCTCTTATAAATCCGCAGGTGTGATGGGGGGATGGCAATGTTTAATATCGCACCCCGCCCTTGATCATGTTGTCGAAAATACCGTCAAGAGTGCTGTCGATTTATTATCGGCTAAATACCCTGAAGGTGGAAAAAAAACGGTGATCCTTTCCCCCTCAGTGGTTGGATTACTCTGTCACGAAGCCATTGGTCACACGGTCGAAGCCGATTTTGTGAAAGCGGGTTCCGTGGCTCAAGGAAAAATTGGACAGGTCGTAGGGTCATCACTCGTGAATATGGCTGATTCGGGATGTGAAAAATTTTTTGGTTACGCGACAGGAAATATTCCTTTTGATGATGAAGGTATTATCACAACGAATACCATGATTATTGAAAAAGGAATTTTGACTTCTTACTTACACAATCGAGAATCGGCATCTGAGTTCGGTGTTGCACCAACAGGTAATGCACGAGCGTGGCTATATAATGATGAGCCTCTCATTCGCATGAGAAACACCTATATGCTTCCTGGTACATCAACACTCGAACAAATGATTCAAGCAACTGAGGATGGTTATCTTGTTGAAGGTGCGGGTGGTGGACAAGCGGATAGCAACGGTGAATTTATGTTCGGAGCCAGCCAACTTTGGCGAATTGTGAATGGGAAAAAACAAGAATTGTTACGCGAAGCAACATTATCGGGAGTTGCTTTTGATGTTCTTAAAACAGTGGATATGGTGTCTAAAGAATTTTTATGGGATTTAGGTTCGGGATATTGTGGTAAAGGTCAACCCGCAAAAGTAGATGCTGGTGGGCCTTATGTGCGATGTAAAATCACAGTTGGGGGACGCTCCTAAAATGCAAGAAAAAATTAATCAAGCCAAAACACTTTATCAAAAAGGTTTTGCTTACAGTAAAAAAAATAAAATTGATGAAATTAAAATCACGGGTTCTTTGGGTGTTGCCAAAAGATTAGTTGTTGAGAATGGTGAATTTACTCTCGCTCAAACGATTGAATCACAAGGTCATTCGATTACTGTTCACATGGGACAAAAAAAAGGCAGTGCTTCGATCAACATTTTAGATGAGAATTCTCTCTACCATGCGATTGATGAAGCCAAAACTATTGCATCCTTTTCTTTGGTCGATGAAAATTTAGTGATGAGTCATTTGCAAAATGCACCTGCTAATAAAAAATTATCTTTTCTTGTCGATGAAAAAATTCCTGGTGTCCCAATGGAAACTTTGATGACAAAAATGGAACATTGCTTACAAACCGTTTTAACAAACCCATTATTAGCATTAGAACGATTTGAATTGGGTACAAGTTTTGGTGCATCGCTTCTCGCCAATAGTCACGGTGTCATGCAAAGTGAAATGCAAACAACCATAGGTTGGGATTATCTTGGAATGGGACGCGAAGGTGAAACCGTTTCTGGGATGGATTATGATTCTGGATTTTCTTATCATTTTGACCAACTCGATCAAAAAATGTTACCGGATATGAAAAAATTTGTTGAACGAGTGATCGAGAGTATTCATCCGCATAAAGCAGTCCCCTACAAAGGCCCCGTTTTATTTGGACCACGAGCATTTAAGAGCGTTTTTTTAGGGACGATTGCTTATCATATGTCCGGTCGTTCGATCATGGATGGCAAAAGTAAATGGGATAAAAAATTAGGTGAAACTATTTCGGTAAAAAATTTAAATATCATGGATGATCCTCATCATCACGAACTGCATGGTTCCACTTCCTTTGATGCCGATGGCTTATTAACGCAAAAAAGAACCATCATCGAAAATGGTATTTTGCGAGAACATTATCATGATCTTTATAGTGCCAAAAAAACAGGGGCTAAAGCACAAGGCGTCGCTGGAGGACCTTTTAATTGGATTATTAAAAATGGAAACGATTCATTAAAAATTTTATTACAATCGCAAAATAATCTTCTTTGGGTCGGACGCTTTTCAGGAAACGTCGATGGTTTAACGGGTGATTACAGTGGTGTTGCTAAATCCGCCAAAATGATTTTACCTAATGGAGAAACTGTTCCTGTAGGTGAAGTCATGATTGCGGGAAACGCCCTCACGGGATTAAATCAAATTATTGGTATTTCACAAGAAACGGAATGCCTGAGCGGCAGTTTCATTTCACCGCATGTGTTAGTGGATGGGGTGACGGTTTCTTAAAAAATTATGGTCGATAAAATCTTGACGGCATTCCTTCGATGAGTAAAGAAATTGGGCGAGAAGCACCATAATTATCGACATTTTCAACAATAACCTTACTCCACAGACCAGAACGATTACTAAAATGCAACATTCTATTTCTATCATTAGGAGCATAATTAGCATAGCACACTGCATGAAAAAAATTGTCATAATCAATGGCAACTTTGCACAAAGGCTCACCTATATTTCCGAAAAAATCAAACACTTCATTATGGACTGCTTCCGTATCATCTGTTGTCGATGAATTACGAAAGACAACTTGTTTAATAAAATTTTCATTTTGATTTTTAGAAAATATTTTGTAGTCAACAAAAGAAAGAACTTTATCCCCATTACCATTGACGGATAACGATACGGAAGAATATGGGGCAATATTATCACTTACTTTTTCATGCACCCATGACCCCGATTTGTTCGTGGCGTAAAAAGCATCTTTGTTATTGCTAC
The DNA here is from genome assembly GCA_964521975.1 of uncultured Oligoflexales bacterium. Classification (GTDB taxonomy): domain Bacteria; phylum Bdellovibrionota_B; class Oligoflexia; order Oligoflexales; family CAZFSQ01; genus CAZFSQ01. Next base: position 3,277 of record CAZFSQ010000207.1, read on the forward strand.
TATCAAAACAAACATAAAGAGTATGAATTTTATTATTCTTATCAATCACAGATGATATTTGATCACGATTTACCCCATTATATTGGTTATATTTCACACATCCCACATTGCTTATATCGGTGTACGAAAAACTTCCGTTATTTTCAATATAATGTCTTAATTTGTCCACATCATATATTGATTTATAAAACTCAATCCAATTCATTTTATTCTGAGCATCGACGATGAGACTATCCGCATAAAAGAAATGTTGAATGTTATTGACAGCAGAATAAGATTCCTCAAAAACTTTTTCAAAAGCATTTTCACTCAGTGAATTTAAAATATAAGTATTACTAAAGCGACCTTCTGAAGTAATTACTTTTAATTGATTGCTGGAATTGAAGGATAGAGAAACATAAGCCTCACCCATATTTTCACCCATACTTCCAGAACCTACTGTAAACGGCACAGGAAATGGATCATCTACGACTTGAATCGTTTGCCACGAAGTATCTTTTCTTAGATGAAATAGTTTCCCATCATTTTCTATATAAACAAAATTTGGTTTATTATTTTGATCAAGTTGAAATGAAAAGGCACGACGAAAATCATTGCTAGAAGTAGCATAATAACCAGCCCACCCCATGATACTCATACCTAATTGTGTCGATTGTTGATCCCATACATTATCCACCGCCATCTTGTAAAGTGCGTGTGCTGTTCCTCGATAAACTAAATGCAAAACAGGAATATTGGGCGGCGATGTCCTTGCCGAACAAGTTATCCCTGGTGAAATATCAGGAGCTGGAAATGAATTATTTTTCGTACACAAGCGGAAAAAATAATTAGCATCTGAATTTAATCCATCCACAATATATTCTGTCGCCGTTCCAACGATGTTATCAATCACCGTGTCACCCGAACAATTACTGGCACTGATGCCTGCCTCTGAACTTGATCTCACAATTTTATACGCAGACACACCATTCCCAGGACTACTCCAGCTAAGCTGGATGGCTGTTGCACTCGCTGCTGAACAGGTCAACTTACTGGGTTCAGGTGATCTAGGGACATACACTTCAAACGAAGAAATTTTTTTGTCATCTAATTTTAATAACTGCATATCAACATAGGTCCCTGCCACAATAAATGTAACCAGCGATTCGTCATCATTTATTTTTTGCCAATTAATCGATGATGGCATGACAATTCGTGCCTCTGCATCAGAATCATCCGCACTTGTTTTTTCTCTAACGAGAACTGCCAAATTTTTTTCGATCTCAGCGATTTCAGATGTCGGAACTTTCATAGCAACTTTGACATTGTCACTAAAATTATTTTTATCAATGGCCACATCCTCATCATTGGTTACTTGCAATGATGTTTTGGAACCAAGCAACACACCATAATTCGTCGTATCAAATCCAGAAAACTCTCGAATATTTAATTTGAGTTTATCAATTCCGTTCACTGTCCCTTTAGGAGCGTTGACATAAATTCCTAAACTTTCATCCGATACTGATGTTTCTTCTGATTCAAGGACAGGATCAAGTGTGTCAATATTTTCTGTGTCTGTATTTTCTTTAGCTGTAGAATCCGTCGCTTCTTCCTTGGCTTTTACAGCAGACGAATTTTTTTTATCCACTTTAGTTTCTTTACAACCTAAAA
>CAZFSQ010000208.1:0-4914 GCA_964521975.1 uncultured Oligoflexales bacterium
AATTATGACGCATATCCGGATATATTTTAGAATAATTTTACTAAAAAATAAACAAAAATAGGACGAAATATGGGTTATTCCTTATCCAGAACTGGCGTTTTTAGTGATTATCAAGCTAAAAAGTCTTAAAAACAAATCCTATTGATTTTTCGTTACAAAGATGGTAGAAAGACCGACCCACTTTTAAAAAAATCATTTGTGAGCCCGTAGCTCAGCTGGATAGAGCAACAGCCTTCTAAGCTGTGGGTCGGACGTTCGAATCGTCTCGGGCTCACCATTTTTTATTAACGACCAGACTTTCCTTTCGGACTTCCTCCAAGTGGTTGCGCAACCCTTGACTCAGATTGTTTTGTAGACCCATCTCCACCAGGTGGCGTTGCTTGTGGCGCTACTTCTGTTGCCACTCCATGAGACTCTGACCTTGATGGATCGGTTATTATTCGACCAGGTCTAGCAAGAGCGGCTCTTCTAGAATGGCGATAACCTGCGGGAGGCGATGGAGTAAAAGTAGATGGCGCCTCGTCGTGAGGATCTTCACCTTTTGACTCTTCAACTCCAAAAGTAGAAGTATCAGTAACCCTCACTGGTCTGCGAAAAGCAGGAGCGACTCCTGCTGGAGGAGTTGGTGCATGAGTTCCTCCACCCCCAATTCCAGATCCAGCTCCTCCTCCGACCATAGCATCAGCACCTACCACTTCTACCTCAGCATCTGCTCCTCCTCCAGTCAAATCTGTTAATTCTTGGTTTAGCCTCGCTATTTTTTCATCAAGTTCTGCGTCGTTAAATTTTACTCGATCTAACCCAACTGCTTCTGCCAAGGTACTAAAATTCTCAATACCTTCAAACTCTGCGGCAACTTTTCCAAGCCTATCCCATTCTACTGTATTTCCTTTAAGCAGAGCGTCTGCCTTAAGACTTGCTAAAGTTATTGCGTCATCAACCCTTAACTGTAACTCTGTTTCTAGCTTATCTTCATCACAAGCTGCAATAAACATTTCCTCATTTTGTAACTCAAACTCTTGTTCTCTTATTGTTTTAAATTGTGAAATTATAGAATCTATTAATTCATTTTTTCTTTGATTTAAACTTTCTAACTCTGGATTATTTTCCTTTAATAAGCCTAATTTACTATTAACAAGATCTCGAGATTCTGAAATTTGATCCATTAAATTTTGCATTTTATCAGTATTCTGAGTTTCTTCACTTCGTAATAATAAAAGCTCATTTTCATGAAGCTCAAGATTTTCCATCATTTCACAATATTCTCCTAAAATACTGATCTGCTCTTCACTAACTAAACTTTTCAACCCATTTAAATCTGCATCAAAAACAACTATCTGATTTTCAATCGAAAGTTTTAATTCTGCAATTCTATTTTTACTATCCAAAATAGTTGATGGAAGTGGTATTTTTTCATCCTGCAAAATTGTTTGTAATATTTCAGGCTCTTGTAAAGCTCCAACACCATATTTGCAAAGTATCCTAAGATTTCTTAACATCAAAGGACCACAAGCCTGGGTATTTTGGGCAACATCGTCACCAACTCCAGTAGATTGTAATCCAAGATTAATTGCTTGGCAAGTCGTTTCAGCATTTATGCCAAATTGCTCTTCTAAACCAGAATTATGAAAAATTGGTACAATATTATTTTGAAATATTGTGTTTATAGTGTCACGATCCTCTCCTTCGCCATCATGCAAAGAGTCCACTAAAAAAAACTTTGTACTTGTCTCCAAATTAGAAGGAATATATTGCATTATAAATAGCCTCCAATGTCCGCTACTATCGCAGTTTGGAAACGCTAATGTAACTTTTTGATTTTGTATAAAAGGTTTGGTAACAATATCTCCCACTAGAGTTATCAATCCGCTACTATCATGATACTCTTCTTTAGAAATCACGTCACCAATATAAAAATTTGACACCTGATTAGTTTTTATTTCGTCAGCTAAAACCCTTACAAAATCATCTGAATATTGATAGTCAAGATTAACCAATAATGTTCCATGAGACTGATGTTCATATACAGATCTTGACATATTTTTAGTAATTTAATTTGTTATTAATCAAGTCGAAAATTCAACAAAGAAAATTTTTTGTCAATCAATATTAACCCTTTTACCAAATATTGCCGTTCCTAATCTAATATGAGTAGCATTCATCGCAATTGCCTTGTCAAAATCTTCACTCATTCCCATAGATAATTGTTCTAAATTATTATCTTTGGCAAGTTTAGCTAAAAGTGCAAAATAAGCAGAAGGATCTTCATTATTAGGTGGAATGCACATTAAACCGATTATGTTTAAACCCAATTCATCGCGAGAAAATTTTACCAAACTATTTAATTCTGCGGGTAAAACGCCGTTTTTTTGAGGCTCTTCCCCAATATTTACCTGAATAAAAATCTGCGGATTTTTTTGTTTTTTAACGATTTCTTTTTTTAAAGCTAAGGCTAATTTCGAACTATCTAAAACATGAATCACATCAAATAAATCAACTGCTTCACCAACTTTATTGCTTTGCAAATTTCCAATAAAATGTAATTTAATTTCTGGAAATTCTCTGCGAATTTCTACCCATTTTTCTTTCGCTTCTTTAATATAATTTTCACCAAAATATTTACAACCAGCCGCAATTGCCTCAATAATTTTATCTTTGTCAATTGTCTTGGAAACAGCAATTAGATTGACTCTTTCCTGGTTTTTCTTATATAATTCACAGGTCTTTTTGATTTTACTTTTAATCAAAAATAAATTTCGTGCTATTTCATTCATGGATAAAAAATTTTTAAAAGCAGTTCTTTTTACCGACAGAAAAAAAATTTCTGACTTTAAAAAAACTATAGAAAATTTACCGAAAAATTCCACCATCATCATTCGTGAATATGATTTAGACAAAATTTCTCGTGAAAATTTTGCTCGAGAAATTATGACAATTGCTAGTCAAAAAGGCTTATCGGTATTAGTTGGAAAGGATTTTACCTTAGCAAAAAAAATTAAAGCCCACGGTATCCATTTTTCTGATTTTGATAAATTACCTTTACAGTTTTTTAAAAAAAAATCTTTTCCAAAAAATTTTATTTTTAGTTTTGCCTGCCATGATTTAAAAAGCGTTTTAAAGGCAAAAAAATTAAAAACTAATATGATTTTTATTTCGCCAATCTTTGAAACCACTAGCCATGGGGGTCAAAAAACTATTGGTTTAAAGAATTTAGCAAAAATTGCTGTTAAATCGAAAAATGATAATTATCTTTACGCTTTAGGCGGAATTAACTCAACTAATATAAAATCGCTACGAAAACTTGGTTTAAGTGGTTTTGGCGCAATTGATTTTTTCACAATATGAAAATTACCCCTGTTATTTTATCTGGCGGTTCTGGAACAAGGCTTTGGCCAATGTCGCGCACCCTTAATCCCAAGCAATTTTTGGATTTTTTTGGGGAAAATTCTTTGTTTCAACAAACTGCCTTACGGGTAAAAGATTCTCAAGATTTTTATAATCCAATTATAGTTTGTAATAATGAGCATCGTTTTACTGCCGCTGAAGAACTACAAAAAATTAATATTCATCCTCAATCAATAATTTTAGAACCAATTGGTAAAAATACAGCTCCGGCTATTGCTATTGCTGCTTTTAGTGTAGTTGCTAATAATAACAAAGATGATGATTTAATGCTGGTAATGCCCTCAGATCATTTAATTCAAAATGAAAAACAATTTATTTTGGATGTAAAAAAAGCAATTAATACTGCTAATGCTGGATTCCTAATCACCTTTGGAATATTGCCAAACAAGGTTGAAACGGGTTATGGATATATTAAGCAGGGGGAAAAATTAAATTCTTGCGATGAAATTTTTACCGTAGAAAAATTTATTGAAAAACCTCAAGCAGAAATTGTAAAAAAATTCTTGCAAGATGGTGGATATTTCTGGAATAGCGGTATCTTTATGTTTAAGGCCTCAACCTATTTGGAAATTCTTGAAAAATTACAGGCAGAAATTTTTACTAACTGCGGTAATTCTTATAAAAAGGCAGCAAAAGACCTTGATTTTATTCGCTTGCCACAGGAAGATTTTGAAAAATGTCCCAATATTTCTGCCGATTATGCAGTAATGGAAAAATCAAAAAAAGTTGCTTTACTACCGATAGATATTGGATGGTCTGATGTGGGAAGTTGGCAAGCAATTTCGGAAATTGCTCTTAAAAATGAAGAAAAAAATAGTTTAATTGGTGATGTAGTGGCGCTGAAAACTAAAAATTGTTATGTTAATTCACGCAGTCAATTAGTTACCACAATAGGCGTTGAAAACCTTATAGTTATTGCTCTCAAAGATGCTATATTGATTACCAATAAAAATAATAGCCAGGATGTAAAACAATTATTTGAATTATTAAAAAAAGAGAAACGCGAAGAATGTAACTCGCACACCAAAGTTTTACGCCCCTGGGGAAACTTTGAAACAATTGATATTGCTGATCGCTTTAAAGTAAAAAGAATTATGGTAAAACCAAAATCTGCTTTGTCACTACAAATGCACAACCACCGTGCCGAACATTGGATTGTAGTAAAAGGAATAGCGCATGTCACTTGCGATAATAATGAATTTATTTTAAATGAAGATCAGTCTACCTATATTCCATTAGGAAAAAAACACCGCCTTGAAAATAAAGGTGAAACTCCTTTGGAGCTGATTGAGGTTCAAACCGGCGGTTATTTAGGCGAGGATGATATTATTCGGTTTAGCGATATTTATGGAAGATAATTAAAATCCATTGTATCATACAAAGTCTCTAATTTTACTTTAAACGCCAATTCGGGATAAAAATACTTAAAAACCGTCGTCTTGCTTCGATATATCTTAGAATTTTTTATCCCAAATTGGCGTTAAAATCTCTCGATGTCATGCTGAGCCT
>CAZFSQ010000209.1:0-4898 GCA_964521975.1 uncultured Oligoflexales bacterium
TTTGCATTTTCTTTAAAGTCAACAATTTGCGTAAACAAAAATGCCTCCGCCAAAAGCCATCACAGGACCAGCAATAGGAAACTCCATCGCAGTCCACCACATGGGTTTTTCAGATTTAATTTGAAAAGAAGCTAACCATTTTTCTTCAGGAGAGACAATCAACTGATCCTGCAACACCAACGCCCCTGATGCCATGGCAGAACTTAAATTCTTTTCTTGTTCTATACTTCGCTGAATTTTCCAAATGCGATGCTTATACGGTTGATCCAGCGAAAAAACATACGTAGGAACAAAATAAAATAAATAAATATGAAAAAAAAACCGCATATCTTAGTTCCAAAAAAACTTCATCGCTTTAGCTTTCTCTGCTTCACGACTTGAGGCATGTTTTTCTAAAATTTCATCCACATTTTTTTTGGCTTCGTCACGTTTATTTTGTTTATCTAAAATTCGTGCTTTGGATAAAAGTAACCTTGGCTTCAAATCGTCAGAACTCGACTTCATCGCCTCATCTAAAGCAGCTAAGGCTTTCTCATCATCTCCAGCTTCCTCGTATAAGCCCGACAATAGCGAATGAATTTGAAATTGGTAGATTGAATTAGCTTTTGTTTGCTGACTCATTTCTTCTAATAATTTTTTTGCCCCTTCTAAATCTTTTTTCTCTAATAAAATAGTCACCGCCCTAAAACCTGCAAACCAACCCGATGGGTCTTTCGTATGAGCCTTAAAAAAATCTTGATACTGAGCAAGTGATTTAGAATGATCTTCTTTAATATCGGCGATCTGTTTCTCCATTATTTCTTTTTGTTTTTTAATTTCTGGAGTCTCTTCAATTTTTTTAGGATTACCTTTTTCGTCTTTATCAGAAGACTTTGTCAGTTCTTCGATCTTTTTTTCAATCTCCGTCCGTTGATCACTCGCAGCTTTTGATTCATCCTGATAAACCACATTAATTTTACTTAAATCATTTCTTTTCGATTCAATTTTTTTATCTGAAACATATTGCCATATTAAACCAATCAAAAATATTCCAAGAATTGGGGAAAATAAAATCAAAATGGTTTTTTTGTTCAGAAGCATCCATGACAAAAAAGCGGTGGCTTTTTTTTGGAAAAAATCTTGTTTTTTGAGATTGGAACCAAGTTCATCTTTTTGTGACATTGACACACTCCTTATTCCGTCTTAGTCGGCAATTTCTGCTTATCACGAACTCACATTAAAATACGTTAATATCAAAATATAACAGAGAATTTTCTATTACCCAATAGAGAAGGATAAGAGAACTTGAATTCACCTAATCTTGGAAATTTGCTTGTTGAAGAAGGATTTCTTTTAGAAAAAGATCGCCTCACAGTGCGTGAGACATGTGGCTTTGGCGGAGCATCTTTTGCTAAAGGCATTCTCGCTCTTGGGCTTCTTGATCAAGAAGAACTTGCCTCGCTACTCGCCACACGCACCAACGTTCCTCGTACACCGAAACAACTTGGACATTTAGTCAATCCCAATGCGGTGGGTTGTATTGACCTTCATCTCATTAAAAAATATGAGGTTGTTCCCTTGCGTGTTGAAGGAAAAAATCTTGTTGTTGCTATGGTTGATCCATTAGATCGCGAAACTATCGCTTCACTAGAATTTTTTACAGGCTATAAAATAAGACCCATGATCGCCACACTCAAACAAGTGCGGGAACAAATCGAAAAAATTTTTCCTGATTATGAACCTAATATTTCTCCACTCGAAGAGTTTCTAAAAAATCATGTCGAATCTGCAACAAAAAATATTTCTCATAAAAAAAGAAATGATGTTACCAACACAAGTTCAAGCATGAATACACATCCAGTTTCTGATTCTGTGGTTATTGAAGAGAAGAAAACGATTGTTGAAGAAGAAGATTTAGGAACAATCCAATCTAAAATCGAGGCTATCGAATTAGCACCTACTGTCACAGAAGAAATAAAAACAGTGGACAATTTGGATTTGGATATTCCTGAAACTGAAAACCCCTTTGGAGAAGAAAATAAGATAGAAGAAATTAAAAGCGAAGACATTAAAAATGAAGAGGTGATCTCTGAAGTAAAATCAGAAGAAGTTATCGAAGAGAAAACCTCTCTTAATGCTGCTCCGTCCCCACTAGATGATGATTTGGATATTGGCGATCCATTTGCCTCGTCCGTAGAAACGGAAGTAGAGAGTGTTGAACAAGACCCATTCTCAGAGATTGATCAAGTTACTGAAGTCGCTCAACCAGCTGTGGAAATGGCTGAATTAACCACAGAAGAAAATGAGCCTAAAGGCGACACCCAAAACGAAGCCACATCTATGAATGATTTAACAGCTCATGTGACCATAGAAGAAAAAACACCTGAAGAAATTGAGACACCTTCAGAACCACCAGGAAATTATGATTTCTCGATTTTGCAAAGAGCTTCCGTTGAAATTGGTCTTGCTCTTGATAGCGATAAGGCTATCAAGTCCGTACTCAAAGCAATGTATCAAGTAGGTTCGAGCCAACCATTTTTTTGGAAGAAAGAAATTTTATCATCCGATAAGGTCGATATTATTTCTCCCTATGTAGCTAAAGAAGGTATTAACGATTGGTTGCTCGCTCACCAGGAAGAGTTAAAGAGTTTGAAACCTGGGGTACATCAACTTTCGGAAAATACGCCACCTATGGATGGCGACAATTCAAATCATTGTTTTTTAGTTGCCTATCAACATGCTCTCGATAAAGACCCTGGCATGGAATATGGCATCGCAGGTTATCTCCCGCGAGAGGTTTTTGAATCCGATAGTTTCAAAAATATTTTAGATGGATTGTTGGATCAATTAAGTAAGCGGCTAGAGAAAACACGACGGTAGATAAAAAAAGGGGGAGGAGAGGTTGGTCGCTTTGGAGTATTGGGGAAAAGCAACAGCAAGGGAGAATAAAAGAGCAGCAAGTACAACGACAGCTTATCACAAACATGACAAGCAAAAGTGACGAGCCAACCTTCCCGCAACCACAGACAAGCTGTGATTGCCGAAAGAAATGCATGAATGGTGCCAGTAGAAAAAGTGAAATATGTTAATAATTTTGATAAAATATTTTCTATATTCATAATGAATGTAAAATTTTTAGACAGATAAAGGAAAAAAAATGACAAAAAAAAGCATGGTTACATTAGCCACCATAATTTTAGCGAGTATTACTTTTTGGTTATGCAACTCTGCAAAAGATAATAACCCACAAGGAAAATCATTTTGGGTTTCTATTAATGAACCTCCTGAGGGAGTGGATAAATCATCACTCAATATTACTCCGTCACAGAAATGGGCCACTTTAAATTTGAATCAAGGAAATTTGACAGGTAATGTTCTGGTCATCGACCTTGCTTATGCTCCTATGCCAAAAAAAGATGCTGCGGCTATCACGACAGATCTTGAATGCTATACACCCATCCAAGCTGACGAAGTCATCGGGAAAGTTGTGTGCATGAATGGTCCCACTATTTCTTTGAAAGGTTCTCATGTTAAACAAACTTGTTCAGCTTCAGAAAATCCTAGCTCAGTAGTTGTTCAGCCTAAAGAAAGCATCAATATACCGAATTGTAGCACAGTAGAAGTTACAACAACGAAATGGGTACATCCGTTTAAAGTTTCTGTGGAATCTATTTGATTTCCCAAAAATTATTTTTTATTAACCATATACACAAGGAGTAGAAAGATGAAGTTGCGTTTGGTTACAGTTTCCATTGTCACCCTGTTTCAGTTGCAGTCATGCGGTAAGGAAGAAAAAGATTTTAGTGGTTTATTAGGATCATGTAAACATAACGTCGGAATTGATATGCCCGATGGTACCGATGATATTGATTTGTCAATGTGTTTCGATTATTCATACACAGCAAAAGCAAAAGAAGATCCATCCGCAGACGCAAAAACAGAAATAAAAACATCCTGCGAAGCATCTACTAATGCAACCTTTTCAACTTCTGCATGTACGACAACAGGGCACAAAGGAATTTGTGCGATTTCTGTCACCAGTGCTAAAGCCACTGTTTCAGGAAAAATTTATTATACTGGCAGCTCTTTTACAGAAGAAACAGCAAAAGAATCGTGTGATTCTGCCGAAGGAACTTTTTCAACAAAATAAATTTTTATTGCAGTAATCTGATATTAGATGCAACGCAATTGGATTATTTTTCTTCCACTGTTCATGTGCAGATGATCCAATTGCGTTCGTTACACTCAAAATGATATCAAAACTCTTACACTCGTTTTCAATTTCTTCTGCAACGGAATAAAGTTCTAAATTTTCAATCCACAATTTAGAAGGATTATATTGTTTTGGAATTGCTTTACTCTCTAAGGTCACTGCTGGACTACAAACAATAATCGCCTCATCCAAAGAATGCGTAAGCTCTGAAGATTTCTTTAAACAAATTTCAGGCAATCCACTTTGCACCTGATAACTTAACCCTACCCGCTCACAAGGAGGTGACCAAATAATATGGTGTGACGTTACTAAAAATGGTTTTTCAAATTCTCCAAAGATACCACCCGTCCCAATCAATAAAACATTTTGATCTTTGACTTTTTGTCTAATCTTTTGCACATTTTTTGCAGCCGCAATGGCTCCAACACCAATTTCTTCAAATTGAAAATTTTTAGAACTGGGTAAAGATCGTGAAAAAATATCTAATTCAAATTTTGCAGCGGCTAATATGAGCATAAAAAACTTACTCTATCTTCTTCACCAAGGAGATCACCTCAACATTTTTTCCTAGTTGATCACGAAAACCGCGTTTCGCTGCGATACGAAAATTCTCATTACATTCGCTCTCTGAAATATTAGTGTCTAAAAGCGATAAAAGAAGTTCACCAAGATCGCTCTCAGTTTTTTTGCCTTCTTTTTGCCACTC
>CAZFSQ010000210.1:0-4792 GCA_964521975.1 uncultured Oligoflexales bacterium
TAGTTTAATTTTTTGCCTTCATAGGGTGACCAGCCGCATTTAGAATAAATATGTTCCTTCCCAATCGTAAAGGGTTGCTGTTTAATAATAACAAAATTCGCTAAAAAATTATTTTTTATTTCTCCCATATTTTTGAATTGAACCAATTCGCTTGGACCTTTTGACACTAAGTCTTGCACTCTCTTCCCACTCACCCAATTTTCTTCGACAAGTTGCATTGCAAGCGGATAAAAAAACTCGATGCTCGGTATTCCCGAAGGAGTTTTTGCATATTCTAATTTTTTTTCTTCTTTGGTGTGGGGGGCGTGATCCGTAGCCAATGCTTTTATTGATAGAGCATTTTTAATTTTATTTTTTAATAATTCTACTCTTTCTTTATTTCGCACCGGTGGATTCATTTTAATAAATCCTTCTAACCTAACATAATCATCTTCACTAAAAAAAAGATGGTGGAAGCAAATTTCACAGGTAATGTTCAATCCTTCATTTTTAAATTTTTCGATTAAATCAATTTCTTCTGGCGTACTTACGTGAGCAATGTGAATTCTCGGTTTTAATTTATTTTTTTGTGCCCATCTTAAAATTTTATGTGTCGCACTTAATGCGATTTGTGGAGAGCGAATTTGTGAGTGAATACGAAAATTATTTGAATTGGTTTGATGTTCTTTAATTGAGCAAGTATCTTCCGAGTGAAAATTCAAAAGCATTTCTGGAAATTCTTTGATCAGTGGATTTAATAAATCTAAATTATTAAAAACTATTTTCCCTGTTGTTTCTCCATAATAAATTTTGATTCCTGCAACATGATCAGGATATTTTTTAATTGTGAGAATTAAATCTTGGATATTATTTTCAATAGCTCCAAGAAAATATTTGAGATGAAGACCTGATTTTTTTGCAAAAGACATTTTTAATTCAAGAGATGAGACATCAACTGTCGGAGGGTTTGTATTAGGCATATCACACAAACTGCTGACACCACCCGCATAAGCAGCTTTTGCAAGTGACTCCCAATCTTCTTTATATTCAAACCCAGGGCTTCTACTGTGTACATGAATATCTGTTGCGGCAGGTAAAACTAATTTTTCTTTGAGATCAATTGTTTCGAGTAGGGATAATAAACTATCTTGTTTTTCTACGTTTTTAAAAAATCCATTTTCAACCGTGAATTGAAATAAACCACCTTCAATAGATTTGGCATTAACAAATTTTTTAATCAACTTTTCCTCTCAATTAATTCCTTAACAAATTTTATCAGAGGAAAAGTTTTTGGAGATGTATTTTCGATGAAAGAAATAGCCTCTTCGGTTAATTGGGTAACTTTTTTCTCAATTTCAAAGCGGGAATAAAAATCGAGGACAGTTAACTTTTCTTGCTTACGATCTTTTCCTTGAGACTTACCTGTATGAGGAGAGTCATCAATAAGATCGTCTTGAAGTTGAAAAGCGTATCCAATTTTTAATCCAAACTCATAAAAAGAATCTAATGTTTTTTGATCTAAATTATTTTTGTTTTGTGAGACGAGGGCTCCAGCTTGACAGCTTGCCGCGATAAGTTTTCCCGTTTTGTTTAAATGAAGGGTTTCAAGCAAACTAACATCTTTAATTTTCTTTTTCTCGCATTCGATATCCAAAGCTTGTCCATAAATCATTCCACTGCTCCCACAAGCCAATGACAAAAGATGAATCAGTTTAATTTTTAAATGATCTTTAATCACAAAATCAGGTGATGATAAAATAGAAAACGCATCGGTTAAAAGTGCATCCCCCGCTAAAATGGCTCTTGCTTCATCAAATTGAATATGAAGGGTCGGACGACCTCGCCGAAGAGAGTCATTATCCATCGCCGGAAGATCATCATGAATTAAACTATAGGTGTGTAAAAATTCAATCGCTAGAGCAGGAAATAATGATTGTGAAATTTCTCCTCCTAAAGCATCTGCTGCAAGTAAACATAAAAGCGGACGAACATGTTTTCCTTTTCCGCTTAGGGCATATTCTAAAACTGGATGGAGTGGATTTTTTTCTAATTTTCCTAAAGCGAAATTCTTTTTAATGTATTCGGTTAGAAATAAATTAAAATTTTCTTTTATCAATTGAATCATATCTCTAACTTCCCAACACTAATTTATTCAACGTCTCTGGCAATAATTGACACTCTGCTTTAAATACACGCTCTGCTAAGGATTGCTCGTTATCATTTTCTAATACAGGAACTCGAATTTGAGAAATAATTTTTCCCTCGTCATATTTTTCATTCACAAAATGAACAGTGGCTCCTGATTCTTTTTTTTTCGCTCGCAAAACTGCTTCATGTACACAAGAACCATACATGCCCCTCCCGCCAAACTCTGGAAGAAGGGCAGGATGAATATTAATAATTTTATTTTGCCATGCCAAAAATTTTTCAGACATAGGAAACATTTTTAAAAAACCTGCCAGAACAACCCAATCAATTTTCCAATGAACAAAACTATTATAAATTTCTTCAACACTTTGATCGCGATTTTCTTTTTTAAAAGAAATTATTTTAAGAGGGATTTGATATTTTTTAGCAATCTCGTTTCCAAGACATTTCTCATTAGAAGAAATGACGCCATCTATTTGGTATTTTTTATCAGCGTAAAGAATTAAATTTTCAAGACTTCGTCCGCCGCCAGAAATAAAAACACAAACTCGATTATTCAAAAAAAAGTCCCTCACGAACTTTAAGCCCATTAAAAAAAGATGGGGCATCCATTTCATTTTTCCCGCTTGGCTTTAATCGAGTACAGATTAAAAAATCATTTTGGTTTGCTTTAATGATCAGACCTTTGAGCGGTTTACAAAAAGTGAATGAACCTAATTTTGATAATTGTTTTAAGATGCCCTGGTTCTCCTCGCTTTGCGAGTCGCTCGGCATGACCTTTAGGTTTGTCAGTTGAATCAATTGCTCATTTAAAAATGTAAAACTCCCCGGCCAAGGATAATAAGCTCTATAGCGATTATAAATTTCCTGTGCTGATAGCTGCCAATTAATTTTTCCATCCTCTTTTGAAATCTTGTGACAAAAAGTTGCTTGAGTATCATCTTGATTTAAAAAATTTGATGCCGCTGTAAATGAAAATATTTTTAAGATAGCTTCGCATAAAAATGGAACTGATTCCTGAAACAATCTTTCTTTTGCTTTTTCAGATGTTTCATCAGGAAAAATTTCTTTTTTTACTTGTAAAATAATTGGCCCAGCATCTAATTTTTTAACCGTTTTTAAGATGGTAATTCCAGTCGTTATTTCTCCATCTAAAATAACCGACTCGATGGGCGTTGCCCCTCGGTATTTTGGTAGCATCGACGGATGAATATTGATAATACCAAATTTAGGAATATCAATTAATTTTTGTGAAAGAATTTGACCGTAGGCTGCTGTAATCATAAGATCAGGATTTAGATTTTGAATAAGATCAAGCGACAATGGGTCATTGATATTTTCAGGTTGATACGTTTTTAAGTTAAGTGATTTAGCTAGCTCAATGACGGGTGAGTCGCACATTTTTTTTGATCGTCCCTTAGGACGAGCTGGTTGCGAGATAACTAAAACTAGTTCATATGGTTGATTGTGGCAGAAGGAAATTAATCCTTGAAGAATGGGATTAACTTCAACAGGGGAGCCAAGGAAAATTAGTTTTTTTTTAGTTGCTTCATCCACTTGACCCACAATTTTGACATTATTAGGACATTAAGCAAATGAAAATTTTAGTTACCGGCGGTACAGGTTTTGTTGGAAAAAAATTGATTACCACAATACTCAAAAAAGGTTATCAAGTCACAGCTCTTTGCCGCTCTATCGAAAAAGCAAGAAAAATATTAGGCGACCAAGTTGAAATTATTCGGTGGGATTCTGAAGAAGAATTAAACGATGTAAAATTTCTTGAGACTATAGATGGAGTTATTCATCTTGCAGGTGAGAATGTTTTTGATAAAAGATGGAACGAAGAACAAAAAGAAAAATTATTTAACTCACGAATTCTGGTAACAAGAAAAATAATCTCAGCAGCGAATAAAGTTTGGCTCAAAAATAATCAAGAAAAGTTTTTTTTAAGTGCCTCAGCCATTGGTTTCTACGGTGATCGAGATGATGAAGTTCTAACGGAAAAATCACCGCTGGGTCAGGGTTTTTTATCGGAATTAAGTTTATCGTGGGAAGAAGAAGTGCAAAGCTTACATGATAGTATAAGAAAAATTTGGCTTCGTATTGGAGTTGTTTTGGGTAAAAATGGTGGAGCACTTGAAAAAATGACTCCCATTTTTAAACTGGGCCTTGGTGGAAAACTTGGATCGGGAAAACATTGGATGAGTTTCATTCACATAGATGACTTAATTTCTTTAATAATATTTATTATTGAGAATAAAAATGTATCCGGTGTCATTAATGGAACTTCCCCCCATCCCGTTACAAACTTAGAATTCACAAAAACGCTGGGAAAGGTTTTACATCGCCCCACTTTTTTTTCTGTACCTGCTTTTATGATTAAAGTAATACTTGGCGAAGTTTCAACAATTGTTTTATCTTCGCAACGAGTTTTACCTGAGCGAGCTTTAGAGATGGGATTTCAATTTAAGTACCCCAAACTTGAAACCTCTCTGAAAGACATTCTCATTTCATGACAATGTCCTATGGTATTCATTGGTTTAGACGCGATTTAAGAATTCATGGAAATATTGCATTTAAAAAAAATTGCGAAAAAAATAATGGGAAAATTTTAGGAATTTTTATTTTTGATAAAAAATTTTTATCACGCCCTGATTTTTCTTGC
>CAZFSQ010000211.1:0-4789 GCA_964521975.1 uncultured Oligoflexales bacterium
AATTAAATGAAATTTATAAAGATTTTGCAACATGCTCGGTATATATCCAGAAGTATAAAACCCAATTAGAAGTCGAATTATCTCATGTCAAATCTTCCGAAGATTATTATGACGAACCTATCGAGTTAAAAAGTTATCAAAAGTTTTTAGAATTTATTCGTTCCATGACACAATACGGAATCACCGAAGATGAAAAAGCTAAAATAGCCAAAGCCCTCATCTCAAAGATAGAAATTTTTTCTGATAAAATTAAAATTTATTTCAGCATGGGAGAAGAATATCTCAAGAATAAGATTGACCTAAGTGTTTCAAAAAATGATGGAATATCCGAAGATAAAAAAAATTTGGTCACTGGTTCGAAAAGCTTGACAAAAAATGGGAGTGACTGGATTCGAACCGGTGGCCTCTGCGATGTCAACGCAACGCTCTAACCAACTGAGCTACACCCCCAAAAAATAATGCCTTTTAAAAAAGTATTATGAAAAAAATCTTATGTCAAATTGAAAGCCCGCTTATTATTTTGGAGCAGGTGGTTGCAACCTATCTTTGATACTATCCGCAAAATTTGCACCATCTGTATAATTATTGATAAATACATTCTGACACCATGTAATCATACGTTCTGATCCGGGCATCCATTGTGTATAGGAGCGAGCTGATTCTAAACTGTTCGCCAGTATCTCCGTTGGAGTTTTGCCACCGAAAATCCAACGAGTAAAGGAGCGATTGCCAAGTTCGGGAGTGGTAATCGTGTTGATGGCTTCAAGATAAAATCCCAGCATATTTTCATAAACTTTATAAAGCACATTGAAACCAATTCGTGCCACTCCAATACGTCCATTCAAGTATTTTTGCACTTCAGGATGGGAACGATATTTTTCAGGAATATTGCGTGCAAAATATCCAGAGGCAAGTTCAAAGCCCTGTTCAATTTTAAACGCCATACCTCCTGTAGGTAAAGTATAGACCATCAAATAACCTGTTAAATATAAATCAATATCAAAACGACCTAGAGCAATAAATTCTGTGACAAGGTAAGTTGCAAGAGCCGCTCGCATATTAGCCCAAATGATTTTTACATAATGTTTTTGATTCGCTGCCAGAGTATTTTCCGGTGAAAAAGTTTTGGCGGCGGTCCATCTGAAAAATGAACGATCTTTATATTTTTCTGGGGGTGTTTCAAGGCGTTTGAATTCATCTTCGTGTAATTCATCCTGTTGCAATTTCATCCAGATATTAGAAAAAACACCCATAATAAGATTTAAAGTAAACCCTGCAAGAACGGGATATCGACCCATATAGAAAAAACTATTGGGACCAAACATTTCTTCGTGCATCGGCTTATTAATTCCGGCTTCAATTCCTGCTAAACACATGAGTAAAAATCCCAGTTCCATCGGTTTATCTACAATCATACTAGCGACAGTTGCTCGCACCGCTCGTGCCATCGCTTGTGGGTTTTGAACCTGTCGATTGACCGATTGAAATCTCGAAATTTGTAAATTTCGAGAAGGATCAAGATTTCCTGTCATGTACATATTAAATCCCGTGGAGATGTTTTTGAGTAAATCATCCAAAGACTTTATTCCCGATTCAACTTGAGTGTGAATATTCTGTTCTTGTTCTACTTGAGAAACTAATGTTTCGGCTTCTTCCTCTGTCATGCTTAAGTCATCACGATCTTTATTTTCAGCGATATATTTTTCCATCGCTGCTTCAGAAAGCTTTGAAAAATAAAGTTTGAAAAAAGTTTTCATTTCAGCAGAAATTGCAAATAAAGTTGGATCGGTGATGGAACCAATCCCGCCGGTGGTCATTAATTTTTTTAGATCATCGTATTTGTCTATTTTTTTGAGCAATGCTTGTGATGCTTTGCGTAAAGCTATTTTTTGTATGACCTCCTCTGCCGAAATAATTTTATTTTCAAAGGAGCGTAGTTTCGCTAGAGCTTCGTTACCAAAAAGTGCAGCTACACGTAAGGGCCACTCCTCATAGAAGGGACGTAATCCACCATTGGTAATCGTAGGAAGCGTTGCCTTTTTAGTATTTTGTGTCACTGTTTTAAAATAGTTTGGATAGTAAAGAAGTGTTCCTAAAAGCAGGGGTCGCATCACAACTGTTCTAAACATGAACCAATAATTCCATCCTTTGGAGTATGCAGTTCCTGAGTCTGCAAATGCACTGTAGCTAAATAGAAAATGTGTAGAGGCACTCCACAAGGTTTTAATATCTGTTACCTGCTGATTCGGTCGCTTAAACCATGAGAGTAAAGAGCCAAACCAACTTCGATCTTCTTTTTCAACACTTGCTAGGATAGAACGAACTTCTGTAATTTCTGTATCAGTGAATTCTACTTTTGTTTTTTCCCCATTGGGGTCTGCTAAGTTGGCAAGATATTCATTCTGTTTTTGACTCTGGCGAGCAATAAATTTTTGCTTAAATGTTTTTAAAAAATTAACCCATGCTGAAGGGCCGCCCTTAATAGCATCGAGCAACCCTAAATCTTTTCCCAATTTATAGAATGAAACAATCACATGCGGAGTTCCAATCGCAACAACCATCATTGAAAACGCTGCTGTTAGACCAACTCCAAATCTATACTTATTGTCCCCTTGCAAATAGGTATCGTAAAAAACTTGAGGTTTAAATCCTGCAAGGGTTGCCGAGAAGGCTTCTTTACCGAGAGTAAAAAAACTCGAAGCTTTACCAAATAAATTGGTAAAGATATCGGAACCAAATTCTATGACATTAAGTGCATACTGAGCAACCGCAGGATCACTCTGACTCGCTTGCCATAATAAGAAGGCTCCGCTACCTGTGAAAAGACTTTTAGCGTTGGTTGAGTTGATAACATGTTTCACGCCCTCAAAAAAACGATCGCGATTTTGGCCAGGATGTTCTTCTACTTGAATAAGAGAGTTGAGAGCTAAAGCGAGTCCTTTGCGTAAAGAAGCAACCGCAGCTTGGGGTTTAGGTAAACTGAGTCGCCCCCATAACATTTTTACTCTCGAAAAGAGTTTCTTTTGTTCTGCTTTTTGTTTACTTACTTCCGCAACTTTTTTTTGTAAAGTTTCTGTAAGTGCTTCTGCTTTCAAATTTAAATCATCATTAAATTTGACTCGTTCTTCCAAAGATTTTTGTATTTTGCTTAAAACTTTTTCAGAATCAGTATCCGCAAAACCTGCATACCCTAGTGGCGACGCTGCAAGAGCATCTGATTTTTCAAGGATGTCCTGAATGTCTTGGATCAATGGAGCTGTATCAGAAAAAGATTTTGGATCTAAAAGATTGGTTTGAATATTAAATCCAATTTCTTGCACATCGGCATAATATTCAAAAATATTTTCGGATAATTGAATGTTTCTTTGGCCCTCACCAGAGAGAGTTAATAAACTATTTTCAACAGCAAGTTTTGTGATGGGAACCTGTGAACGAACAGGAATTCTAAAAACTGGCAACTCTGATTTTCCTATTAGATCGCGATATCTTTTGAGGTCTATGAAATATAAATTTTCAATACTTTGATCTTCCACAAAACCATTTTTTTCGATGAAAACAACATAGTCTCCAAATCGTCCAACTTGTTTGGCTTCGATATTGAATTTTAATAAGGGTTTTTCACGATAAAGAACTTCAAAAAAATGTTCGTCATCCTCAGATTTTTTTTCAGTATAAATACCTTTCCATTGAATGGAGTTTGGGTTGGGGAATGCTAATTTTTCTTGCTGTAAGAGACGGAAAATATCCCACGGATGAAATTCTTTTCCTTGTAATAAGGCTCTCTCAAGAAGATCTGAAAATTCTTGAGAGTATTGTTTTTCTTCTGTGAGGTCTTGTGGGTCTTGAGCGTAGGTAGATTGAGAAAAAACAGAAAAGAAAAAATGAATTTGAAAACTGCATAAAATGAGAGTTTTTTGGAGGAATTTTTGTTTCACGAAGATCTCCTTAATTTTTTGTTTAGCTATTAGAACTAGCAGTAACTTTATAATTTGTAAAATATTTATTGATTAAAAGTAAAATCAAGTGCTTGTGAGGAGCCTAATACCCGCAACCAGCGTAAGAAACCCTGTCATTTTTATGATGTAATTTTCTTTTAAAATGGGACTTGAACCAAAAAAACTTCCAAGTTGTCCACCGCATAGGACAGCCAGAAAAAGTGGCCAGTAAAAACTCAGTTGAGAAAGGATCATTGGGTCTTTTTGCCACTGTCCTATTAAACCTGATAATGAGTTCATAAAAATAAAAGCACTGCAAGTTGCCGCGATTGTTTTTGGGTGACCCCATCCAAAATAAAGTAAAATTGGAGATAAAAAAATTCCACCTCCGATTCCTAAAAGTCCTGAAAAAAATCCGAGGAAAGATCCTAATAAAAGTGAGAAGGTGAGAGAGTAACTGGTTTGATATTGTCGAGGTTGTCGTGTCCATAAAAAGCGTAATGCCATTAAAATTAAAGAAACGCCTAAAAGAAATAGAAAAGTATTTTTTTCGAGGGGAATTTTTCCTCCGACATAAGCCATAGGTATAGAGGTTATGGCAAAAGGCCAAAGATGTTGCCATGAAAAATGCCCTGCACGAAAAAAATTTAGAAAACCACTTCCCACGACAATTAAATTACAAAGAAGTGAAATCTTCGGAATGAACATATATGAAGTGTCCGTTAATGCTAATAGAGCAAGATAAGATGACCCCCCACCAAAACCGACCGAGGCATAGATCCAGGCGATGAAAAAGAAAGATATTGCCAGCATGATCCCCCTTTGTTGAAATGAAACGATTATGCGTGGAAGAA
>CAZFSQ010000212.1:0-4784 GCA_964521975.1 uncultured Oligoflexales bacterium
AAGATGTTACCAATGTCTTAGGTCGTTCACGCAACTTCCTCTACCCCCTCTCAAAAATGTAACGCATGACGATCAAATTATTTCAACCACATTTCCGTGACCGGTTACAAGAATCCCATTTTTATTCTTTTACAATAGAATCATTAAGTGTAACATTAAAGGCTCATGATAAAAGAAATTACAGTTAAAGAACTTGATCAATATTTAGAAGAAGGGTGTCAGCTCGTGGATGTTCGTGAGGATGATGAAGTTGCTCATGGGATGATTCCGAATAGTAAGCACTTTCCACTTTCCTCTTTTATTGACTATAAAAATCAAATTCAAAAAGATAAGCCTGTTATTTTTTACTGTCGTTCAGGAAAAAGAAGTCTCAAAGCGGCTGATTTGGCAAAGGACTGGACGGAAAAACCTGTGTATTCGTTAAGGGGTGGGTATTTAGAATATTCTGCCTCGAAGTAAAAATATTTTTTATTTATTTTGATTCATAGATTCAATTTTTTGAAAGGACGATACTTTTATGGTCTCATCTTCCATCTCGCTTGATCGTTTTCTATTTGCGTGTTTTGAGTATGAATCATCCGAGAAATATAAATTAGCCTTGGCTAATCATGGAACTGGTTCTTCAATATTAAATCATGAACTACCCGCTGAATTTTATAAAATGAAGACAGATTCCATTGTGGAAATGCTCGATATTTTATTGTCGTGGTATATTCAAGAGTACCCAGCTCTCTCATCAGAAGAACCGCTCGTGAATTCTATTTTACCCAAAATAGTAGCTCCCATCATTAGCTTGACCCATGATTATGGTTATATTGTTGAAAAAAATACACACCATAAAGTCCCCCCATTTTTAATTGCAGGTTCTTCTGAAACCTCTGTTCATAACGATGTTTTTTGGGAGGAAAGTGCAGCACTCTTTCGTGATAAATTGCCTCATGCCAATTATCTGTTCGCTTATTTCAAGTGGCATTTTTCTAAGACAATAGGCGGCGTAACAAGTGAGCAAAAATCCAGCTCAGCCTCGCAGCCTAGTGATGAAGTGAATGGAAATTCTGTTAATTATCGACAACCAAGAGAGAATAATTTTTCAAAAAATTTTGGTGGCCAACATCGTAAACCAAGATTTCATGCAGAATCTAAAACCAGATTTAATCGTCGTGATGATCAGAATCCATTTCCATTTCGCAATCGTGATTTGCCGCCACCTGATCCAGCTTTGGAACATGCTGCGATTGAGGAAGTGGAGGAAGCAATTAAACGATTGGAAGCCAATGCAGATATTCCAAGTGTGGCCTTGAACCCCCTGAATAGTTTTTATCGAAGAAAACAACATCAACATGCTGTGCAACTTGGATATACGTCGCAATCCATCGGAGAAGGACGTTCTCGTTGTGTCGTAATTTCCAGAGTAAGCGACCAGTCGCAGTAAAAAGTGATTAGCAAAACAAAACTCAATGTCTGTATTACCGGGGCTTCTTCTGGAATTGGAAGAGCTTGTGCAGAAATTTTTTCGACGCATGGGCATTCAGTTTTTTTAGGTGCGAGGCGTGAAGAAAAATTTTCTGAATTACAAAAAAAATATGCAACAGTTCATGCAAAAAAATTAGATGTAACATCAACCCAAAGTTGTCAAGATTTTTCGCAAAATGTTTTAGAAGTTTTTGATGGATCGCTTGATGTGTTAATCAATAATGCAGGTTTGGCGATTGGTCGTGATTCTTTTGAAAAAACATTAGAAAAAGATTGGCAAACAATTTTTGAAACGAATGTTTTAGGTGTGTGGCGGCTGACGCAACTTTTTTTACCTGAGATGATGGCTAAAAAAAATGGACATATTATTAATGTTGGTTCGATTGCTGGGTTTTGGAATTATGAAGGAGGCGGAGCCTACAGTGCGAGTAAACATGCTCTGAGATCCATGACACAAACCTTGCGATTAGAATTGTGTGGCAAAGGAATTCGTGTAAGTGAGATTGCTCCCGGAATGGTAGAAACTGAATTTAGTGAAGTGCGTTTTCATGGTGATAAAGAAGGTGCAAAAAAAGTTTATGCGGGGATGACTCCCTTAACTGGAGAAGATATTGCGGATTCTATTTATTTTATCGCAACAAGACCCAAACACATTAATATTGATCATCTCGTCATGATGCCCTTAGATCAAGCAAGTGCGACGAAGGTTCATCGAGCTTGATTTTGGAATCTTGCCTTAATAAATAATTATTGTTATCCTTTTAAAAAAGAACAGAGATTAAATATTTTTAATTTTTAAGGAGGAAAAATGAATCTGATTCAATTAGGTGCTTTAATTTCTTTAACTTTTGCAGTGAATATTTGGGCTGGCGATTTTGAAAAATGCGTGGGTGGAAAAAATGTTTCTGTACCTGTTTTAGATTTTGATCGTTCTGTCGATGGTTTTATACCAATGCATATGCCACGTCAGTTTAATCAGTGGACAGGAGATCCTTCCGAAATTGTAAATAAAAAATTAGGGATTAAACCTAAAACCGGAAAAAAAATGTTACAGTGTCATTACAGTACACAGCGAGAGAATTACGCTACTCAATACGATGGATGCCAAGTTTTTTATTTGGTTGATTTATTGCCATATAAGGATTTACTCCAATCTGGTTCGTTAACAGCGACATTTTCCATTTGGGCAAATAGAGTCAAAGGTAATGATAGAACAGACAGAACTGCGAATATTCAACTCGTTACTACGGATAGTAGTGATGCTAGTGCTGTGGATTGGAATGATCTACATAGCTCGACTTCAGGACATGATAAGATGGTGACAATAGATGATAATCCAGAAACTTGGGAAAAGTTTTCCGCAAGTATGAAAGTTACTCCCGATACAAATATTTTAATTTTGAATCCAGATTACCGTGAATATACGTATAATAATAAAATGCCTGGAGAGGTTGAGTTTGATGGACATTTTTTTGATAGACCCACACTTAAACTACGATGGTGTCCTTAGAAGCTAGGAATTATAAATTTATAGGTACTATTTATACTCCCTTTAAAGAAAAATTTGGCGTACCTCGTCAGTCTCTTTTAATTAAAGAAGCTAAGGGAGTGATCCGCTTAGAAGATGACCCCCACTTTTTTCAAGCGATATCTCAGTTAGAAAAATTTAGTCACCTTTGGCTCATTTTTGATTTTCATAAAAATGAAAAAAAAGAGTGGCGTCCCCTCGTGGAAACACCGAGAGAAGGTACGGATCAAAAAATTGGTGTGTTTGCATCGCGTACTCCTTATCGCCCAAATAATATTGGGATGTCTGTAGTAAAATTAGACGAAATAGTTGTTAGAAGAAATAAGCCGATTGAAATTCATGTGAGCGGTGTTGATATTCTCGATGAGACTCCAATTTTGGATATTAAACCTTATTTACCTTACACAGATAAGGTTAGAGGTGCTAATTCTGGATGGGTACAAGATGAGATTAAAAAATATAAAGTAACGTTTAGTCCTCACTCTTTAAAAATTTTAAATAACAATTTAGAAAATAAAAAACTTGTCAAAAAAATGTTAGAACTTGATCCGCGACCCGTAGCACAAAGAAAAAGATTTCCTATTACAGAAGATAAAAGCGAAGGAAAAAAATTTGCCTTTCGGGTTTTTGATTGGGATATACATTGGGAAATTAGAAACCACTCTATTTTTGTAAAAACTCTTTTGTAAAAACATTGTCAGGAATATTTTTCTTTTCAACCGAATTATTTTTCCAATAGGAAATTTTTCCAAGGGTGATTTCATCCACCATTTTTAAAATTTCTGGACGAAGTCTTCCGGCTAATTCTTTGCGAGTTTCGATCGTCATTGTCTTAAAATGTTTTCCGGTGAAACTAAAAAATTTGGCTTCGACAGGAAAGAAAGTATCTTTTTCAATTTTATACTGAATTCCAGCATAGGGGGCATCATCATGCTTAGCTGTTAAATCTAAATAAAAAAACTTGGGGTCTTTTTGATTTTCTTTTGCATTAAAATTAGCATAGTAATCTTCGTCGGCGTCAATTTGCAAAACATCAGCAATCGCAAAAGCACTGTTGCCAATCAGCTCTCGTCGAGAAATAGGGATCACTTTATTGGAATCGGGGAAGGTTGATAAGTAGGCTCGTTTGATCACCAGCATTTTGCGGCCAATTTCTTCAGCCGGGCCAAGAAAATCCAAAAACGCTTTATGTTTATCGCCGCGTAAAATTTTCAAATCATAAACAGTTTCAAGCTTGGCAGATAAAGTTTTATTCTTATCTTTCAGATTTTCTTTAGTTCCTTTCGGAATGATGGTGGTCAAATAAACGCCTAATTCAGAAAAATTGACGCTCCGAATTTCTTCAGCTTTGTTCAAGATTATTTTTGCATTTTTATCTTCCGTAGGTTTCTTATTTCCCGTCGGTTCTGCAAAAATTTTTGAAATTCCAAAAACGCACGTTAAAAACAAAACAGATTTTTTCATGTGATTTGCCCCCTAAATGCTTTGACTGGTTCGATCTTCGTTGCTCGTGTGGCTGGAATCCACGCGGAAACAACACAAATAAAAATAGCTAAACTTAAAATAAACAATGTAATTAAAATTGAAATGGTTGGAAAAATGTATATCGTGCCTGAACCAAACGGTGATTGAAAAGGAACTCCTGTTATCCCCATCATTCCAACAATGAGATTACCAATGAAAACTCCCGCTGCTCCGCCGATCAAACCAATCATTCCTGCTTCGAGAGTAAATAAACTTCTTATTTGTTGCCATCAATGGTTGCAATTCGAATGTTTATTTC
>CAZFSQ010000213.1:0-4779 GCA_964521975.1 uncultured Oligoflexales bacterium
ATACTTTCAAACTCTTGATCAAATCGACCCCGTGAAAAATTATCTACAATGGTAATTTGATGTTCGCCAAGCTTTTGCAAATGTTGAACAATCGCAAAACCAATAAACCCCGCTCCACCTGTAATTAAAATATTTGCCATGTTAAATTCCCTTTCCTATACCCATAAAATCTATACCCATGTCCAGAATGTTCTTTTCATTTATTTTAGAAATAACATTGTTGGTATCCACAATTAAGGATGGTTTTTTCTGTTTAAATAATGTCGAAAAATCTAACTCTAAATATTCGCTATGCCGTACAGCAAAAATCAATACATCTAAATCTTTCTGTAAAAGTTCAGCTAAATTTTGTTCCACTGAAATATTTTTTTCTTGCCAAAAACGAACATAACTATCGTGCAATAATATTTTCGCTTCCTTTTGCAATAAAAGTTCATACAAATATTCTGTAGGTGTAAATCTTGTATCACCCACATTCGCAAGATATGAAACTCCCAACACACCCACCGTTTTATTTTTTAGACTAGGAATCTTTTCTTGAATACGAGTAAAAGTATATTCAGGCATGAGATCATTAACGGATATAGCAGTTAACGAACGATCTAAATGTTTTTTTGATTGAAAGGTATTCATGTAAGCCCAATCTGCTAACAATGAATCTTTGGTAAGACAATAACCCCCAACACCTAAACCGGGGGTCATCATATTTTTATGAGTCTCTCGCTTACGGATACAATCAATCACTTCGTAAAGGTTGACCCCAGCCTTATCCGCAAACTCGGTCCACTCTTGCATGAATGCGATATTCATTGCTCGATATGAATTCTCTAAAACTTTAGCCATTTCCGAAGCTCGCGGCGAAGCAAGTTCACTCAAAGGAAAATCTTTTGTATTAATAAACGATTCAAAGAAGGCTCTCGCTTTTTGTGATGCTAAAGGTGTTACCCCAGAAAACACTCGATAAAAATTAATGATTGAATTGAGATAATTTGGACCAGGCATCACTCGCTCGTAAGAATGAACAAGATGAAATTGATCTTCATTCATTCCTCGTCCAGCAAAAATATTTTTTGCTAGCGGATAAATAAACTTCTCTGTCGTTCCTGGAGGAACAGTTGTTTCCAAAATTAAAAGAACATCTTGTTTTGCTTTTTCTAAAACAACTCTCAGAGCATTAAGGTAACTCTCATAAGTAAAGTGATATTGATAGGTGTCTCCACGATTTTTCTTATGGATATCCAAGTGAATATCCACAATCACTATATCTGCCAATGCATATGCATTCACATCATGCGTTGCAATCAAATTTCCTTCCGTATGAGCTAATTTAAAAGCATGAGACATCGAAAGATCACTCGATGTTAGAGGACAAATTCCTTGATTAATCAAATTGATTTTTTCAATACCTGCATCATTGGGCAAGTCAACGCCAATGACATAATAAAGTGGTTGGTTATTTTTACCTCTCACTCGTGAAATAGCTGCACACATAGCTGAACCTACAAAACCTATTCCTTGCACAGCAACAATTTTTGCTCCACACGCATTGACTCGCTTAGAAAACTCTTGAAGATCGGGGATTTCTTTTTTCATGATTTAACTCTTTATGTCAAAAAATTTTTTCTGAATAATGTTTTGCAATGAAATATTTTTAAGTTTCTCCTTAATCGGATAAGCTGCCCCTCCATAGTCAAAAGGGCTTTGAATTGCAGCTAAACTTTTTTGAAAATCTTCTGATAATATTTTTTTAATGCCATCAATAATAGCTTTTGTATCAGAACTACAGTCCATCACACTCGCTGCCTTGAGACGACCTTTCTGACGATTACCAATATTGAGCGACCCTATTTTTAAAAGCGGTCCCTCGGTGATTCCACTCGAAGAGTTTCCAATCATCCCACACGATTGAGCCAACAAAGAAAAATATCTTTCAACGCCAAGATTTTCAACATAGCTCGCCTGTGTTTTGTCATTACAATAATTTTCAATCATCGCATTGATCTCTCGTCCCGCTGGGTCTGCATTAGCCATCGTAAAAACATAACCCACATCATCAAATTCTTTTTTCACCTGATCCAATGCAGATAATAAGTTTTGGAACTGTTGAATACTATCTTGTTCTCTCGTGACCGGATGAAATGTAATTACAAAATTTTTTGGCTTCAACTGCATTCCCAAATTCTTTTCTAAACTTTTTCGATCTAATAATTTTATTTCTTTAAAATTATCGACTGAAGTTGAACCATAATTAAAAACCATCTCAGGATTTTCACCCATCTGAATAATGCGATTTTTATATTGTTCGGCAAATGGGAAATGGAGATGTGCCATCTTAGTTAAAGCATTACGAATCGAATCATCAAATGCTCCTTCTGTTACTTCACCGCCCGCTAAGTGAGCCATTGGAATATTCATCACCAATGCCGTCGATGCTGCGGCAAGAAGTTCAAACCGGTCTCCTAAGAAAACAAGGATATCAGGTTTTATTCGCGTGAAAGACTTGGCCAGAGATATCATTTCTACACCCATCGAAGCGGCAATGGCCTCTGACTCATCCGATGAGATCAGCATGGTTATTTTTTCATCAATTTTAAATCCATCATCTTCTATTTTTTTATACGTTAGACCAAATTCATTCGACATATGCATGGCTAATGCAATGATCTGCAACTCAAGATTTTTATCTTGCTCCACGGTCTTCATTAATGGTTTCAGAAGACCATATTCTGCTCGGCTTCCTGTGAGAAAACAGATTTTGCGTCTCATACTTCGATCATCTCATTTTCATTAAACTCTTTAGGAGATTTTTTACCTAATACTGAAAACCAATTCATCGGTGAAAGTCCTGTACCTGGACGCTTTGTCGTAATATTCTCCCAAGTAAAAACATCCCCCGCTAAAATTTTTTTCTTCGCTACAATAGATTTTCTTGCAATAGAAATATTTTCCACTTCGCTTGCACTCGGTTTTTTAATACCATCGCCCAACATTTTTTCTGTATCTCGAATGAGAGAAACAAACTGTTTCAACTCTTGCGGATTCAGACTTGCTAAGTGATCGGGACCCACCATATTTTTATCGAGGGTAAAATGCTTTTCGATAATTTTAGCTCCTAGAGCTACCGCCGCAATTGCCGCAGTATTGCCCAGAGTATGATCAGAATATCCAATATCAAGTTGCAAATGGTTTTTAATCGTTGTCATTGCCAAAAGATTTACATCTTGTGCCGGTGTAGGGTATGCCGTATTACACTGTAAAACAAAAAGATTACCACGGTGATAAAATCCATCTTTTTTAATCCAACTAACCGTGCATTCTATTTCCTCCAACGTTGCCATACCCGTCGATAAAATAATCGGCAAGTGTGAAGCGACAACTTTATCAATTAACTGCAAATTGGTAAGCTCTCCGGAAGGAATTTTTATCATGGGAACACCCAGTTCAATTAAAAATTGAATGCTCGGCAAATCAAATGGCGTCGAGAAAAAAATAATATTTTTTTCATCACAATATTTTTTAATCTTCTTAAAATCATCAAAGGACAATTCAAGTTTTTTAACCATCTCCAATTGTGATTCCGACGATTGCGTATTTGTAATCTGATAATTTGCTTTCTGAGCGTAGGGGACAATAACTTCTTCAGAAATAAATGTTTGAAACTTAACCGCATCAGCTCCAGCATCTTTGGCAATGTCCACCAGCCGCAGAGCATTTTCCAAAGATCCGTTATGATTGATCCCCGCCTCAGCAATAATGAAACACTGTTTTTGTATGAAATTTTTCATATTTCTAACTCACCCGAATAAACAAACTGTCCAGGTCCAACCAATTGGACGCCAGAATAACCCTCAACATTACGATCCTCACTCTTAAGATAGAGCCATCCACCAGGCATTTCAATAGCAATCCACGATTTTTTTTCAACAAAACCTTGAGAAAAGACGCATTGAGCAATGGCGGACGCTCCGCTACCACAGGCAGGAGTCAAACCAACACCCCTTTCCCATGAAGAAGCCTTTAAAAATTGAGCGATGGGTTCACCTAATTGTGAAATACATTTTTCTGTAGTCTTTGTATTCCAAGAATAGTTCTCTGTTACCAAATGAACATTGATCCCGTCCCAGAATGGAGATTGTTGTAGCTCCTTTCCAAGTTTTTTAAGAATCTCAATATTATTTTCTGGCCAGTCATGAAGAAAAAAAACAAGATGCGGATTTTTAATCTGTACAAAATAACTTTCTGCAATTATTTTTTTAAAACCGAGCTCATCTATTTTTTTTTCGATAAAGTTCTTATGCTCGTCGCTCATCAAAATACTTTCCATCTGCACCGATACAAGAGGAAAACTTTCTCCTAAATCATCATGCAATCTTTTACTCTGCGGTAAAACACGGCAATGAAAAAGATGGCTATCAACTCGAATAGCAATCTGCGACAATTTTTCAGTGATGTTTTTTTTCTCACGCACTTTTTTTAATATACTTAGAGCAGCACAACGTAGACCATTGCCACAGTTTTTGGCTAAAGAACCATCCGCATTAATAATCATCATCGGATATTCTTCATCTATTTCTGTTTTTATTTCTGTAAAAAGTAAAATTCCATCCGCACCGATTCCGTTGCGGCGATGACAAATTTTAGGTGTATTTTTTAAGAGACTTTGAACAAAAAGAGCATCGGGTTGATGTTGCCATAGAATAATAAAGTCATTTTGACAACCATGCCATTTTTCAAACTTTATTTTCATAATCTGCTGTTTTTAAACGATCTATGGATCCC
>CAZFSQ010000214.1:0-4772 GCA_964521975.1 uncultured Oligoflexales bacterium
CGCAGGAGAATAAAATTTTAGAGGCAATTACAAGATCCTTAGAAGAAACTTTTGCGACTATCCATCAGCAACCCATCACTGAAGAAGAATTGTCAAAGTTTATTATTAATATTAAAACACAATTCGCTCATCGAAAAGAAACACTCGAAGGCAGAACCTCTATCTTGAGTTACTCACTCAACACCGTGTATCGAGAAAACTATGAGCATATTTATTGGACACTCCTTAATCAATTATCAATTGAAAAAATTCAACAAGGTTTGACACGTTGGTTACAACCTAAAAAAATTAACCTCGTTTGCATATTACCCAAGGATAAATATAAAATTGCTGAAAAAGAATTAAAAAATGCTGTAGAGCAAGGTTTGTACAAAAAAGCATTATCAAAAACCAACGAACTCTGTCATGCCCAACGACTCGTGAAACGAGAAGTGCCTGGGCATCTTCAACACTATTATAAAAAAATTATTTCCCCGCGAGTCACATTAATTACTAAAAAAGTTCCTTCGCTAAAGACAGTTCACGCAACGATGGCCTCCGTTGGCGGACTTCTATTTGAGAAACCTGAAACTGTAGGATTGCAAAATGCTTTTTCACATTTGTCAGGTTGCTCTTCAGAACATTTAAATTTTGAGGACTTTTCTTATGCTATCGAGTCGAAAGGTGGAACCATCGACAGTTTTTCAGGTAAAGATAGTTTTGGTTTTTATATGTCAAGTCTTCAGGAATATTTTTGGGAAATTTTTGGATTAGCAATGGAAAGTTTTATCCATCCCCAATTTTATGAAAATCATTGGCGGATTGTTCAGAAACAAATTTTGGAAAATATAAAACATCAGCATGAAAATCCAGCTCAGTTATGCTTAGCTAAGCTTGCTGAGAAAATTTTTTCTCAAAAGAATTATGGTTTATCTGTCGATGGCTCTCAGGAAATAATTCAATCGTTCAAAGTAAAATTGCTTCTCGATACTTTCATTAAAAGACGTGATACCTCCAAGTGGGTTATCTCTATTATTTCTCCATTCGATCATGACATTATTCTACAAAATGTGTCTGAAAAATTGCAACCATGGTCAGAATTAAATGTGACTTCACCTGTTGATTTGCAAAAATATTTAACTCAAAATAAAAGTTTGTTCCAAAAAAACAGTTCCCCCACACTCATTACCAAAGATCGTCAGCAAACTCATATTGCGTTCGCCATGCCTGGATTATCGTGGTTCAATTCTGAGCGATATGCTTTAGATGTTTTGAGCCAACTCCTCGGAGGAAGCGGGGGAAAACTTTTTATTCAATTGCGAGATGTTGAGGGACTTGCCTACACTGTTTCACCGCTCTTATTGACTGGGTGTTTACGAGGTTATTTCGGAGCCTATATTTCATGTGCCCCAGACAAAAAAGAAATAGCGATTGAATCTCTCCAACGTGAATTCACCTGGGCAAAGCAAGGGAAATTTAATGCGAAAGATTTTGAACGAGCTAAGTTATATACTCTCGGTGGTCACGAAGAACATTTTCAGTCTTATTCAGCACAAGCAAATTCAATGGCCCTCATGGAGCTTTATGGCCTGGGATATGATGAATGGATGATCTATCGTGATAAAATTTTATCGCTCAATTTAAATGATCTTAAAAAAATTTCGGACAACATTATTCAATTGGAAAACGCTCAGTGGGTAGTGGTGGGGGAATAAAATTCACTTCACCCCCTGAAGATACATCACCATCTCACCATTTTGAACTCCGATGCGACCAGAGGCTTCCAAAATTTCCGTTCTATTTTGTAATCTTTCATAAAAAATATTTTTAGAAAAAATGAGAATAATTTTTTGTCCCGTCATATCCACCCCATACAGACGGCAAGTGCTCTGACATAATTGCAAATCAGCATTGTTAAATTGGATATTGTTTAAAGAAGCAAACTGCCCCACCAGTTTTTTGGCTTTGATAATTGGGCTATCATTATTTACTGACACACTCGCAGGTATGGTTTCACCCAAAGGAATCGTTTCTGTTTTAGAAAGAATTTTTGCACTATTCTTTGAATCTGAATTCATTTTAGAAAAATAAAAGCCAACCGCCAAGCCAAGGCTGCCCATTGTTACTCCGATAATAAAAAACTTTTTGAGAGATTGCATGAGATGATGATCGCTCGATGAAATATTTGAAGAGGAACGACTCACCATCGAACCTTCAGCAGCCACATTGGTTACGCTACTCACTTGTGTTTTTGCTTCATGATCTTTTTTTGATTTTTGATACGTATCATAGAATTTTTGAATACTGATTTTTTTATTATTTCCTGATTTACGCACCAAAGCTTTATGATTGAGTAAACCAAATTCTTTCAAGCGAATAATTTCTCCCGACGACACGGGGCCTAATATTTTTTTATCCTTATAGTAAATATAGTATTTGCGGTTTGAGTTTATTTTAACTTTAGGTGCATTCACCTCATCGGAATTAAAAGCTGAGGTCAGCGGAATCGTTGTTTTAAAGCTTTGATTTATTACAGGTGTCTGTGCTGTTTTTTTTATGGTCGCAGAAATCAGCGGCTGAATTTGCGTTTTCTCAAAATAACCATTTTCATTTTGAAACGCCTTGGACGGTTCACTATTTTCAGAGGTTAATGACACTGCATTTTGAGATATAAATTCTTCAGGCTGAGCAATCTCTAAAATACTAGTCAAGGTTTCAGATTGAACCTGTTCCAAAGGATCAAATTGTCCGCGTTGCAGACCCGATTTTAATTCATCCGTAGTAAACGGACCAATCTGCTTACCATTCTTAATAACGTACCATTTAGATGATGGATCACTCATAATAAAACTCTCTATTCTCCTAGAGAACTCTATCGGTAAATTTTTAGCAAAATGTAAGTTGATAAGTTTTGATGATTCAGAAAAAAACATGAAATTAAATAACCAAATTAAAACCCTATATTGACTCTATCCTCTGCAATCCATTTTTATTCACTATTAATTTAAAACAAAATGATTCTTTATCATGCGTTTTTTCATCATGATCTGTCCAAAATCGTACTAACATTAAAATCGGATAAATTTTTGGCAATCCAACTTTAAAAATTTTTCCATCGGGTTCAACAAAGTTTGCAAAATGCGTAGGTTCATCCATTTTTTCTAAAAAAGAAGAAATATTGAAACGCAAAATATCTTTGATTCCAGGAATAATTGGATAATATTTTTTTAATTGCGATCGTTTGATCTTCATTCTCTTGCGATAGACAATCACTTCGGTATTTTCTTCTTTAACATCATTCGCATCCCAAAATATTTTCCCCCCCTGTAAAAGCTTATCGCGAATTTTATAAGGAACCTCACGCAAATTTTTAAATTTGGACCACTCATAAACGGAGCCAATCGAAACCTCATCTTGATTACTCTTATAGCGAATGTGATTACTGTTATCAGGTAAATTTAAAATCATTCCACCCGAAAAATAAGATCTCCCTAATTCTTTGATCCGATCTTTTAAAACATACGCCAAGGTAAATGCAGCACCGAATAAAAGACCATTGAATCCCAAAATATCGGTATTATTAAATCCCTGAAAAGATGCTTTATTCCACATCCAAATATTGACTGTAACAGCCCAAGCACCCGCGAGACCTGCGGCGACCATCGCTCCGAAATTTTTTTGAAAGGCCAAACTGGGATTTGTCCGAATATCTAAATATAAAACTTTTTGAAAAAATCGTTTCAAATCATTTCTTCTCGTTAAAAAATTTTCTTGTTCTTTCGCATCCGATTCTTGCGTGATCCAAAAAAAATTCTTTTGCTGAGAATGATTTTTTTCAATTTCTAGTTCTTTATAAATTCCATTTTTAAAAAGAAAGAATTTTTTGATAAGTTCTGGATATTTTTTTTCCAGCATTTCAATGTTTATTAATAGTTGAGCCATACCATCCCGATAATGATAGAGCGTTGTTTCTTCGAGTAAAGAAATATTTTCCCGCAATTTTTGAAAACATACATGCCATGCAACCGTATGATCAGATAACATTCTAAATGAATCCACGACAGCTCGTGACTTTGCAATAAATCGAAACAAATTGATATTAATTTTTTCAATTTTTAATTTTATTTGTTCGACATCTTCTATTTCAGCAATATCTTTTAACTGCTGCGAATATCTATTGATTCGTTTCCAAAATGTGCGAACAAAAGAACATGAAATTAATTTGACATGATCCAATTCTTCTTTAATTTCATCGGGTGTAATTAATTTTACTTTCCCCGAATTAATTTTATGCATCCATTGGCTCACATGTTTATCGAGAGCATTTACCTCTTCAATAATCCCACCATAAGATTGTTTCGGATTTCTAAAGCGTAGGAATGCACGAATATCTTCATAAAATTTTTCTTTCGGATAAGTGGTTGAGTTAATACTTAACTGCTTAGGTAGGGATAAATAAATTTCGACAAAACAATTAAGATGACGTTCTCTCTCATTCACCGATTTATTAAATTTTCGCAACATATAATCAATTTCGACTTCGCACTGGGTGCGATCATGAATACCCACATCAACTTTGAATGGTTTCTTAATAGATTTTTTGGAGAATTTCAAAACAGGAGGACGCAACTGATCCAAAGTCCCCGACTCTGGAACTACATGATTATTTTCCAATGTTGAGATAACAGTCATTGCCTTAATACTATTTTAGATGACTTGAAGCATGAACAAATTAGGAAGATGTTGCCTATTTGATTCTCTTTTAATAGAATAACTAAAACGTTTATACATAA
>CAZFSQ010000215.1:0-4769 GCA_964521975.1 uncultured Oligoflexales bacterium
TAAATTGTAGATTAAAATAAATTTTAAAATTGTTTTTTTCATATAATTATGCAGCCATCTTTTTGGCATCCACTTCTACTTGAGAAATTTTTTCAGAACGTTTCTTTTCTAGTTCATTATATAGTTTTACTATTTCAAAAGATTTTGAATTAAATTTAGATAAAATAAAAAGGCGTAAATCTTTTTCTGTTGTCCAAATCATTGTTGTCGGTTTATTTTTGGTTTTCTCCCACTTAATAACAGCAACATGGGTAACGCAAAATCTGTCAGCAAAATCTTGTAGAGTTAATCCGAGTTGTTGGCGGATAAAGCGGACTTCTGATCCTGTAAGACGTGCTGGTTTATGACAAAGAGCTAAGAGGACCGTTTTGGCTAATTCATTATAATTGATATTAGGAGTCCATATACCACGAATCTTTATCATGGGAACATTGACTAAGCGAACCTTAAAACCGAATCCGGTATCGGTGAACATTTTTTTTAATTTTTTTTCCATATACGCTCATATTCCTTTGAGCTTGTCTTTGGGTCACATGCCGGGTATCCAGATATCGTCCTTCATTAATACACTTTCTGATGATTGGTATTAAATTGGATTTCTTTTTTCGATCATCCATTTCAAAATTGTAACTAAGTTACAATTTATGTCAAGCTATATGCTTCCAAAGCCAGTTTTTTTAAATTATTTTTTATCTCTACATTGTCTATCACGGGATGACTCGAATGATATTCTGATTTTTCTAAGTTCAGCCATATTTTTTCAAGTAGCAACATAGATTCTTTACTTAAAAGATCACCTAATTTCAATTTTAGATCTTTAAGCGTCCAGGAAGTTGTTTCTACTGAAAATAATTCAGATAAAAATTCCTTAAAATATTTCATCATAGATCTTGCATCTAAAAATTCTTTATCTATTTTTTTATTAAAATTTTTGAGAGATTTTTTACGAAGAAGATTGGGTAAGTTTTTCTTGTTTTTTAATTTAAAAAAACGAAATATAAAAAAGATTGTCCATAAAAATCCTGGCAGCATAGATAAAAATAAAATTATTTTTGCATTTTTAGGAGCAATATAATGGCTTTGATCCCAATCCATATTTCGATGCAGTCCAAAAATATCATCTTCTTTGGGTGTGGTCGGTAAATCGGATGATAGGGTGGGTGCGGTGTTTAGCTGTTGATGCGGAGGTGTTGTTGATAATGTTTGCCCCGATACTTTGAGAGTCATGGAATTAGGAGAAAGTGAAATATATTTTTTTTCTTTAGGATGAAATTCGTCTAGGGTCCAATTTGATAGCGAAATTTCGCCAGGCTTTTTTGGAACAAGTGCTAATTTATAAATAGCTTTTGATTGAAGATGATCATCTTCTATTTTATTGGTGTACTCAGGTTTGTCTTCATAGATACGAAAATTACTGTCAAGACCTAAAGAGGGTAATTTATAACCCTCTAAATCACCCTTACCTTCAAGAGTGATTGTCAAAGTAATTGTGTCCCCTGTATTGGCTTCGATATTGGATGACGCTATGTAAAGTTGATAATCACCCACCAAGCCATTAAAATTTTTAGGTTGTTGATCTTTAGGTAAAGCATAAATATTTAATTCTTGATCTGAAGAAAAAAATGATTTTTCAACAAGTGAGGATGCTCCAAAAAAAGGAGAAT
The DNA here is from genome assembly GCA_964521975.1 of uncultured Oligoflexales bacterium. Classification (GTDB taxonomy): domain Bacteria; phylum Bdellovibrionota_B; class Oligoflexia; order Oligoflexales; family CAZFSQ01; genus CAZFSQ01. The sequence goes on from CAZFSQ010000215.1 coordinate 1,665, forward strand.
CAAAAAACTGATCAAAGAGTTGATTGAGATTTCTACCGCTTGGGTGTTGGGGAATTCCACCGCGATTATTGGTTCGCGGAATTGCGATGGTTGCATGAAGTTCGTGACCTGGAAAATTAATGCGTCCAGGTTTGAGGGGGATCAAGGCTTCTTTAATTTCAAGCACATGATATTTTTTCCCATCGAGAATTTCATCATACTGTTTTTCTTTTTCCCCCTTAATTCTTCTAAAATCAGAAGGAGTGCGGTCAACCAACTGTGGATCAGAAATTTTAATGCGATGATAAATTTTAAGTTTTGTAATGATGGGTTCACCCACAAAAGCTTCTGATTGTGAGAAAGTTCGCTCTAGTTTTACAATGTCATCTTGATTTTCATTTTTATTGTTAGATGATTTACCGATTTTAATGCTAATTGGGAGTGTCGAAATTTTTTCACCATCAATTGTTAAACTAAAACTAGGGATGGTTAAATTTCCATCACGCTTAGGTTGCAAAAGATAATTATAAGAAATTTCATGCGTCATGGAACCGTTCGTGATTTGTATATTGCTTGATTGTCCTTGGGACAAAATATCAAAATCAGAAAGACTATCTAAGCTTGGTTCACTCTCGGCTTTGCCTGATAGAGTGAGTGAAAGTTGTAGCGTTTCTCCTTTTTCAATTTCGGTACGATCAACTTCGGCAGTGAATGATCCTGCTTGTAATGTATGCGTTAAGGAAAGTATGAGGGAAAAATAAAGCAAAAGATGCCCAGGCACTCGCTTCGCTCGTTGGGCATGACAATGTGACTTTAAAAAATATTTCATCAACTTATTCTACCAATCTTGCTCTGGCTTGGAATCGTTTTTATCTTTTTCGCGATGTTCTTGTAAATAAGATTTAAGTCGCAGTTTTTTTGAGTGGTCCTCGGTAGAGTTTAATAATCTTTCGATTTGCTCCTGTGTCATATTGAATTCTTGTTTTTTTTCTTGTCTTGAATTCTGTTCATGAGTTTGACTTTGCTCCTGTCCTTTAGCTTCATGTTTTTTTTCTTCTTGCTTATTTTCATCCTTATTCTCGTCTTTTTTTTGTTCATCTTGCTTTTGTTGTTCTTGCTTTTTTTGAATCTGTTCTCTCACCCACGCTAAGTTTTCTTGAGCTTCTTTATCTTGAGGTTCCGCGTCTAATAATTGTTCGTAAGCTTTTTGTGACTCCTCTAAATTTCCTTTAGCAATGGCAGTATTGCCTAAATTAAAAAGTGAATTATCTCTAATACTTTTATCCGAAGAATTTAATGATCTTGAAAAACCTTCGTAAGCTTCATCATATTTTTTTTCTTCAAAATTTCTGACAGCTTGATTATAAATTTCTTGATCATCTGTATCAGCATAAACATTTTTAGTAAAACCCATTGGGACAATCAATATTATTAATAATAATAGGAGCGAAGAGGCTCTCTCCATCCAGGTCAAAATGAATAAACTAAGAAGTAAAAAAGCTCCAATCCATTGGTATCTTTCGTGATAAATTTTTTCTTGCACTTCATCTTGCGTTGCTTGTTTAGTTTTACTTTGCACGATATTTTTATACCAATCATTGAGTTCAAATGCGGATGAATCAAGTTTTCCTAACGCCCCCTCTGTTGCTGAAGAAATTTTGAGTAAAAATTCTTCATTAACTTTTGATATAACTAAATTCCCTGAGCGATCTTTCTTAAATCCACCCTCTTCCAACGCAATAGGTCCGCCTTCTCTGGTTCCGACAGCGATGGAATAAATAGGAATATTTTTATTTTTAACTTCAGTAAGCATGGCATCAACTTTTTGATCATCTGTTTCACCATCAGAGATTAAAACAATCGCATTGGACGGAGTATGATCTTTAGTCACACGTTCAAATGACAGGAGAGCGAGACGCAGAGCGTCATAGATATTGCTCCCCTGCTTAATAGATGGATCGGGATCAAGATCATCCAAAAACGATTCTAGCGTTTCATAGTCAGTCGTAAGAGGACAAACCAAGAATGCGTTTCCAGCAAATCCAATCAAACCAATTTTATCAAAACTATTCGCTGACTGAAGGAGATCATGAATTTCTCGTTTTACTCGTTCGATGCGACTCGGTTGAATATCCTGTGAAAGCATACTAAGCGATGAATCTACGACTAAAAAAATATTCCGCCCATTCTGCGGGACGATTTGCCAGTCAAAACCATATTGGGGACGGGCAAGAGCGAAATAAAAACAGAGATAAATTAGTATTGAAAAAAGAAAGTTTAATAGCAATCTATTTTGGGGGATTTGATTCAAAAGCAGTTTTGCATTTTTATTTTCGCTAACAGAATTACTTTTCTTTGATTTACTTTTTCTAATATAAAAAAGTAGTCCTGCCCATAAAAAAACTGTGAGTGAGAGTAAGAGAAAATTTTGATTTGCAAAGGTTAACATAGCTTTCTAAATCATCCTCCGCCAAGGAGTCAATTGTAACAAAACCTCCAAAACAAATAAAATAAGAGCGGGAATAAAAAACCAATGAAAAAGCTCTTCTTTTTTTACATAAGTCTTTTTTTCGTGTTCTGTTTTTTCGAGTTGATCAATCGTTTGATAAACCTCTGTGAGTTCATTTAAATCTTTTGCTTCAAAAAACTTTCCATCGGTTGCAGCGGCAATTTTTTTTAAAATTTCGGTATCCATTTCAAGTTCCTGATAAACAATTCTGGAACCAAATGGTGTGTCTAAAGGAAAAGGGACTTTTCCCTTACTACCAATACCAATGGTATAAACTTTTACATTAAATGTTTTTGCAGCTTGCGTGGCAAGTTCAGGATCAATAGAACCCGCAGTATTTTTCCCATCCGTCAATAAAATGATAATTTTTGATTTAGCCTGAATTGATTTCAAGCCTTTTGTAGATAGAGTCAAAGCATCGCCAATGGCAGTTTCCTCTCCCGCCATACCGATAGAAATTTTTTCCAAAAAAAGTTGAAGCACCGTATGATCAAAAGTAAGGGGGGACTGCGTAAATGCTTGCCCCCCAAAGACGACAAGACCAATTCGATCGTTCTTACGTTCGTGAATAAATCGTGAGATAACTTTTTTGGCAACTGATAGACGATCTTTGCGTT
>CAZFSQ010000216.1:0-4734 GCA_964521975.1 uncultured Oligoflexales bacterium
CCGATGAAACCATAGAAGCCAAAGAAGTTGACGCTATTTGCACTGGCGAAGGTGAACATGCATTAACCGAGTACCTTAACCGACTTGAAAAAAATGAGTCCTTAAATGGCTTGCCAGGAATCTGGTACAAACAAAACGATGGCATCATCGTAAAAAATCCCTTTCGCCCGGCCATTGCCTCCTTAGATACTTTGCCTTTTCCCAATTGGGATTTGTTTGATGATATCGATAAATATTTATTCATGCTCGGGCGTTTAAGCGCAATCGGAACTCGAGGTTGTCCTTACAAGTGCTCTTTTTGCGCAGAGGCAGCATTAGAAATTTCTTTTAGCGGTGAGCGATTCCGGGAGCGAGATCCCGTTCGATATGTCGAAGAAATTGAGTATCAATACAACAAATATAAAGATAGGGGCATGAAAGCCGTTCACCTCTTTGATACAGTCTTCTCTTTTACGGATGATTGGATAGAAAAATGGTCAAAGGAATATATCGCTCGTGGCTTACATAAAATCTTGCCCTACACTGCTTTTGCGAGGCCCGACAATCACAATGTTTCAGAAAAGAAGGTGGCTCTACTTGCCAAATCCGGCTGCGCTCAAATACGCATTGGAATTGAAAATGGAGATTCTGAGGTAAGAAAGTCGGAGCTAAGAAAACCAGGATGCAGCAACAATGTTATTTTGGATATTATTCAAAGATTGAACAATCATAATATCCTCGTTAAAACATATTCGATCATAGGTTTTCCCCACGACACCAAAAAAGCTATTTGGAGCACTATTAAGTTTGCCAATAATCCACTTACGCAAACTAAATTCATCCTTTCCTATTCTCCAATCCCAGGAACCCCGATGGTAAAAAAAGTCATCCTTTTAAATCCCAAAGAAAGTCTCAATCAGTTTAGTTACCATTCTTTTGGTGGCGTACCAAATAAAAATTATGGGCCGTATTTTTTCCATTTTTCACTTTTATTTTCTTACCTTTTTTTTGGTTTCAAGCAGGCTACCTACTCCGCAAAGTCAGCTCCGTTGATTTTTCTTAAGGTTGTTCCATCGAGAATTTACAAGGGAATCCTATGGGGTAATCCCATCTTGGTTTCAGTCTTATATAGCTTAATCCATGCTGAATATTGGAGCGGGTGGAGAAAGACTCAAAACAAGTATTGGCTTAAACATTATAAAAAAGGCTACAGTGATTCCGTTTTAAATAAAGAACTTCAACTGGCCCTTGAAAAGCAACATGAAGCTATCAATCTCAGCGAAAAATTAAATTACAAGTTTTTACCGACTAGAGAGTCTGAAGAAATTATCTTAAGCAAGAATGCTAAATGATCAAACGAAAGATCTTAAAAAAATGTAAGAATGCCTCATGAAAATGGCACCGTTAATGATTAACATCCTACATTCTTTCACGAACTCTGGAATTTGATTTTCCATTTTATCGGCTCTGGTTCCATGCCTTGGTGTAAATTTCAAAGCTAAAATAGCATCGAAATAAAAAACCGACATAACCGACTTCAAGAAATCAGTAAAGCTCTCATCCGGAAATCCAACGATGATGTTTGTTTTTACAACCAAGCTTGGATTACTTTTTTTGAGGACATCGATTTTTTTGAGGACTTCAACTGGATCATATTCCCTGCCCATTTTTTGAACGATTCTATGGCTACCAGATTGAATGGGGAAATTAATGTGGATGACCCGCTTATCAGACAACAAGCCAATCATTTTTTCAAATTGCTTCAGGAAAAAAAAGGGCTCGAAATAATTTATGACCAGCTCGAATTTTTTTGGAATTTCTAAAATTTTTTCTAAAAGTGTATTGAAATCCGAATTTATATCTATCCCATAGCAACCAATATCGTCCCCGAGAAGCCAGAGCTTACCATGTCCCACATTGAGGCCTTGTTGAAATTCATGCATGACTTGCACAATTGGTTTACTTTTAACATGCCCCTTCGCTACCTTGATTGAACAAAAGGTGCAATATCCAGCGCACCCCTGAGATACAGAAATACCATAATATTCTTCGTTGACGATGGCCGTCTGTAGAACGTTGTGGATTGGCTGAAATGTTTTATTGAATAATTTTTCAATTTTAAAGAAAATAGGCCTGATTTTTAAAACAATTTTATGCTTAAAGCTTAAATCTATAAAATCACTCTTATCAAAAAAATGTGACTCTAGATCTTCCTTGGATAAATTATTTTTAAGTTCTAAAGAATCTTTAAATTGTTCGATGTTTCCAGGTGCAAAAGTTTTTCCTTGGTAAACTTCACTCAATTTTTTTGAATTTATCTTCGTTAGACAGCCTCCAACAACAATTTTTTTATTGGGAAACTGTTCTTGATAACTTTGAATAATTTCTAAAGATTTTTCTTCTTGAGTTGTGGTGTAGGCACAAGTATTGACAATAATTACATCTGCTTCATCGGTAGTTAAAGCATTGTCCGCACCACTTAATTTAAGGATCTTGCGATAACTTGCATTTTCCATCAAATTTGTTGCGCAGCCTTCTGTGGTTGTAACAACTAAGACTTTTTCGTTTCTCATTATTGAAAAGTATAACTTATTTTTTCTTGATCTAATAGCTTCATGGCCATTTTAAATCGCCGGATGATATTTTCCTTATTTTCGTTTTCATCGAATTCGTATCTGCCCGCTTCTGTTCCCTCCCGCTTACCAAATGAAAAAAACATAACTTGATCAAAACGAACCTTTACAATCATTTTAATTGTGTCGAGAAATTCATCATCTGTTTCCGTGGGAAAGCCAATGATCACATCTGTTGTTAATCTTAATTTTGGGCCTACCTGCCTAATCTTAAGCAACGAGTCAGTTGTCAATTGAACCTTGTTATGTCTCTTCATAAGCTCAAGAATTCTATCATTCCCCGATTGGATGGGGATGCAGAGTTCTTTTATTTTGCCTAGCTCAACATGCTTCACGAGTTGATCACAAAAGCGAATGAGCCACTTTGGATGTAATTCATTTATCGTCCAATAGACTTTTCGGTAGTATGCATCGATTCTCGCCATTTCATCAAACAGATTCATTAAATTTGTACCAATCTCTAAACCATATAATCCCAAATTATCTGAGGTAAAGACAAAATCAGACTCGCCCTTTTCTAGGATCCTGGCATACTCGCGTAGCACTTGGTCCGTGGACTTACTTTTCATCGGACCGATTGCTCGAGGAATTGCACAATAAGTACAATTATCTGAGCACCCACTTCCTATTTGCAAATAGGCACCTTTTTTAATTCTCGGATGAAGAGGTTGATTTAAATTTTTAATCTTAAATTTAAATGCAGCTAAGCAAGTCAGGTAAAATATTTTATCAAACTTAATCTTATTTAATACTTTTGATAAAAAATTTTGATCCCTCGCTAGAACTATTGGATCTGGGGTTTCTGAAAATTTCTGGTTTACCTCCGGAAATATTTCATCCATACTTTTATCTAAATCCTTCGCATCTATTTTTATTATCTCTTTTTTAAAAAATTCATTTTCGATGCGCGAAGGAGCAATTTGAGGCAAACATCCGTGGACCACAATTTTACCATTGTAATTCAAATGCCTTTTAATCAAATTGACAGAAGTATCTTCAGCGGTTTGGGACATCGCACATGTATTTATAAATATGAAGTCAGCTTCGGATGGATTTTTGACAATCAAGTGCTTTTCATTCTGAAAAAAATCAGAAATTTTTTGTGAATCAAGCAATCGTCTATCACAGCCATTGCTGGATATATAGACTTTTTGAATTTGTTCGCCATTGGTTTTATTCATATTTTCTTTTCATCATCAATGAATCATTATGGCATAGAGATTATCTCCATGACAACTTGCTCTTCAAATATACAAAAGGATAATAAAGTTGTTTCACGAACGTTTTTGGATACATTTGGTCTTTGATTCCATAAATGGCAGGGGGATGCCCATCCGAGTCAACGTAGTATGTTCCAAACAATTTATCCCATATGATTAAACCTACGCCAAAGTTTTGCCCCCCTTTATAAACTTGTTGGACTGAGTGATGCCAATGGTGTGTCAGTGGTGAGTTAAATAATTTATTCATACCTAAAAAGTTAGGGAATTTTATATTTGCATGAATAATGAAATTTGAATGGCATGAGAAAACTTGAATGACCAGTGCGATCATGGGATCTACCTTGAACATTATCATTACAATTTCAATTATTTGATTGCTCAAAAAGACATCTAAAAAATGATTCCTAAAATTAATAAAGATATCCATGCGTGTCGAAGAGTGATGAAGAATGTGAAAGCCCCACATTTTACCACGATGAAATCGCCGATGAATAAAATAAATGAGCAAATCTCTTATAAGAAATACAATCACAAATTGAATCAAAAAATTCTGAACATTAATGACAGGCAATGATATTGTCTCTAATGCTCCCGAGATAGTTTTCCATCGTGATATCATAGGTATAAAAAAATCCCAATAGATAGACCAAAGAAAACCATAGAGCAATGCTCTGGCGGGGTAGACGATGTAGTCCGCAGCACTCGCCAATATCTCCCACGACATATCCCTTGTGACACTTTTCACTGAGCGTTTCGTTGGGTGTGCCTTAAGGGGTAACTTTCTTTCTAGGTAATAATAAATAGGCACAAAGATGACAGACATGGCCCAAACAGATGCGAAAATTTTTAAATAAAATTCGTACTGTAACATTTATACATTCTCAAGTTTAAATTTCAGA
>CAZFSQ010000217.1:0-4722 GCA_964521975.1 uncultured Oligoflexales bacterium
TATGATTTTAGACCCTTAAAGATTTCGCAGGTGGGTGATCAAAAAATAGTTATTCAACAAAACCAAATTGATATGGGAAAAAGTTTTGCGAGAAAAGATTTACATTCTATTTTCAGCTCCAATGAAAAAATCTTAGCTTATCAAATTGGAGAAAATGAAATTTTCTGGGTAACTCAAAATAAATTTTATGCTTACGAAATAGGTGGTGATGTTCATGAAACAAATTTGAATATTCACATCAGTGACATCAAAGGTGTCGGTAAAAATATTCTTTGCTCTCATGAGGGTGTATTTTTATTAAAGGAAAATACTTGGCAAAAAATAAGCTCTGCTAGAGAAAAATGTGTTGGAGTAAAATCAATTAAAAACGAAAACTATATTTTGACAAATAAACAAATTTTAAAATGCGATAGCGAAGGAAACTGTTTAAATTTAATGAATCATTCTTACAAAATTTCACCCGATGATATCGTTGGTTCCGTTATCTATGATAATCAAGAAACATTTACGTTCACTTTATCCGATCAACTTTATGCTTTAATTTATTCCGCTGAAAATCAAAAATGGGAAATAAAAAAGTTTAATCCAACTTACGTGCAAGGCTCTATTTTTCGCTATAAACTTAGCGAAATTGATCGCGGCAGAGTTAGTTTACTTGGCGGTGGTGTATTTGTCTTGGGAGATCTCAAAGCGAGTGAAATAAAATATCGCCATTTATTTATGTCGTTGCAATAAAATAATCACTGGGAGGAATTCATGCAAAATAAATTTTTAATCTTGCTTTTAATTTTTTTAAACTTTCAAAATATTTATTCCTACACCCCCAATCCAAAAACTTTGCTCAAAAAATTAAGTTTTGCTCTCAAAGGCAAGCCACCAACGCAACAAGAGTTAAAAACTTTTCAAGAAAATTTTAACAAAGAAGAAAATTGGTTGAATGCTTACAACAAAAAATTGGATCAATATTTTGCAGAAGAAGAATATTATCAACGGTTAGTACAATTTTATTCTTCCGAATGGGTCTTGCCACAACAAGAAACCGCACACACTTTTGCTTACTTAATTTTTAACGAATATGAATTTGATTATTTTTTTGATCACCCTTTTATTCTGCTCGATGATGTGAATTGGAATCGTTACTTTGGTTCAGGTGCTTTGATATTAGATCCAGTCCCACGTTCATCCAAAGAGTGGCTCCCCATCCGACTCAAATCTTCCGAAACTCGATTTACTAACTTTTTTGAGCATTATGATTTTTTATCCCGCTATCCAGACACTCCCACCAACAAAAATCGAGCACGTTCAAATTACGTCTATGAAAAATTTTTATGCGATACACTTTCACCTGCGGATGAAACGACCACCAATACTGAATATTGGGACCATGAACACGGGACTAATCCTGATTGTATAGGTTGTCATCAACGACTCGATCCGGCAGCAAGATTTTTTGATCGTTGGACGAATCCTAATGCAGATCTTCCGCCACAATATAATAGCAATAAAGAATCTGGTGGAAATTTGTGGATTAAAAATTTAGATGGTGGCTATGAAGAAATAAAAACAAAATCGACACAAGGACTCGCATCGTTTCTTAAAGATCATCCAAGAGTGCATGAGTGCTTTGCAAAAAAAACTTGGCGATGGTTTGTTAGCGAAAGTAATCCTATCCCTCACCAAACGATGTATAATGCTGGAAAAATTTTGGGCGAGACACGCAGTTTTAATGAAATGTTTCGCTATATTTTACAACATGAATATTTTTGGACAGAGGAAACAGTTCCTCCATCTGGCTTTGAAAGCGTAACTAAATCATTTGATGTTTGTACAAAATGTCATAAATCAGATGGTAATATTTCTCCGAAATTTAATCCTAAACAATATCCATTTAATCCTGATCCGATTGAAAATAAAAATTTGCTAAAAAATATCTGGCGTTCCATATCAGGCCAGGGAAATAAAATAATGCCCCCTCTACCTTTCCGAATGATGACGCAAGAACAATTGAATGGGATTAAAGTTTGGATTAATAACGGTGCTTATACAGAAAATTCACAAATAACTTTAAATGAAAATGAAATCGAGGAGGTGCTCAATGGTGAATAAAAAAATGTTTCTATTTTTTTGTATCAGTTTTTCTTGGCAAGTCGGTTTTGCAATAGAAAACAATCGAACAACTTTTATCCACAAACAAGATCGTTTCGATTCTTTTCTCAAAGACATTTTTATTCAACATTCACAGTTTCGCAAATATATGACCTCCAGTGAAATGTCTTACATGATGCAAGAGCTTACTGGATTTGATCATGTTTATTTTCATCGTTTTCGTAATGTCATTGGTTTTGTTAACGACCGATCAGGTGTGCGATCGAACGATAAAAATACATTGCTCATTAATATGATTTTGAAAATTATTTTTACTGATATTTCTCAAAGCGTTTATTCTCGTGAAATTAAAATAGCACATGATCAAGCTAAAGTTTTTTATGATATCGAGCTCAAAGAAATTCCTTCACAAGCAATACTTGAACAGTTTACAAATCGTATCTTAAGTGAGTGGCTGTATTACGATGTTAGCCAAGATACTCTCACAAAAACCTATGAAACTTTTAAATCAGCACTGGACACTTCTGGTTTAGAGAAAGCTTATGTTCAACTGTTAGCTCAACTACTTTATCACCCAGCACTTTATTATTATTAAGTTTGATGAGGGAAAAAATGAAAAAAAATTTACATAACCAATCGCGACGTAATTTTTTAAAAACTTCTTCAGCGACAATGTTGACATTGCCTCTGATGCCTAATTTAAAATTATTGGCTGACCCAGAACCTGATCGTTCCGTTGATCCACATTTTTTTATTTTTATTCAAATGCGAGGAGCATGGGATGTCTGTATGGCTTTTGATCCTAAAAATCGGGACGAACTTTTGCCCGATAGTCAACGAGCCTATGATCAACCTTATTCCATGCAAGAGGTAAAAGATTATCATGGAATTTTAATTCCACCGACAGGAGATGTTCTAGGAAAATATGCTTCTCATTTAATGTTCATTAACGGTATTGATATGGAACTTGATCGCGGACATTCATCCGATACGATCATGACAGGAAATTTATTTGCTCGCACTCAAAGCATCCCTTATGTGCAAATGCATATTGCCAAACACCACCCTTATGTTTCTAAATGTCTTTTGCCTCATATTTATACTGTTTATGATAACGATTTTTATTCTGCCCATCTTTCTGAATTTTCTTTTAGAATGATTCTTGAAGATTTAAATGCCATTCTTAAGGAAGGTTCGAGTGTTTCACAAAGCACGCAAAAAGAATTAGTTCATGATCTATTGGGTGATTATTTGACACAAATCAAAGATGATGACTTTGCTCGAACATTGACAGGCCATCAGAAAAACATTTTAAAACTGAAAGATTTTATCAATAAAGTAAATCAAGAAATTAAGTTTCCAGATGACATGAAGACTTTTCAAGAACGTGGTAAATTTTTAGGAGCTTTTTTCAAAGCTGGCATTTTAGGTTCTGCCACATTTTCACTGGGATCACTCTATAATTTTGACACACACTTTGACCATTATGCTTCACATCCACTAACCATGTCTTTACAAAATATAGATGAACTTATTTCGGGATTAAAAGAAATTAAATATGAAGATGGCTCAACCGTTTTTGACAAAACAACTTTAGTCTTATCTTCTGAATTCACTCGTACACCTTTATTAAATGGGATAGGTGGTAAAGATCATAACTTTCGCACTAATTCATTAGCGTTCATCGGAAAAAATGTTCCTTCCAAAGTTTTTGGTCAAAGCGGAGCACGTAAAGAAAATGACATGTGGGTTTCTCATGCTGGATTACCGATTGATTTTAGTACAGGATTAGCGAAAGAAGATGGACAAATTTTGAAAACGAGTAATGTGTGGGCTGGTTTAAAAAATGTTTTTGGTTTTGATATTGGGAAACAATTTCCTGGAGTGAAACCGATAGAGTTTGTTTAAATAATTAATTACTGCATCCTATTAAACGGCACTTGCGATTGCCCACTGAATCCTTGTTGCTGTTGACCACTGAATCCTTGTTGCGGATAACCTAGTTGTTGCTGTTGAGTATTCATACCGCCACCATACGGATTTTGACTCTGCGGTAACGACCCTGAAAATGCAGGCCCACCTGATGTATAACCGGCAATCACACCTTGACCAATACCAGAAATTGCTCCTGGGATATTCCCTGTTAAGCCAGCCATAATTCCCATCACTAACGACGGTAAACCTTTTTGCACAAAGCCAGACACACCGCCATTCGCTCCGTGCTGTTGACCTGATGTTGTCGAATTATAATAGTTTGCAAGTTCAGGATTATTAGCCAAAGTATCATAGACGCTCGAAGCCTCTACTCGCCAAGGCACATCCAATTTTAAATCATATTCTGAATACATTTTTTGATCGGAGAAATCGTTACAACTTCTTGAATCAGCATTTCGCGAGCGAACAAACTGACAGAACCCAATATCACGACCGATAACCACCATGGTCGCATTGGGTATGGAGGTCGTTGGCTTGAATTGAATCATCACTTGACTTTGCTGGCCATCATTTAAAACACCTGCTCCCTGAGGGGGAAATAAAACCTTGATGACATATTGTCTTAATGTATCGGATGAATTAATTTTAAATCCCCAGTCAACATCCATATTCGTTTTGCCC
>CAZFSQ010000218.1:0-4722 GCA_964521975.1 uncultured Oligoflexales bacterium
GTAGCTTCCTTCTATGACCGTGAAGGTTTAAACTTCCACACTTGTGGTTCTAATTGTAACTTTCAATTATCTAATGCTCTTGAATTCGTTTATATGATTCAAGCTCCAAAAGGCATGGGTAGTGAACTTACTCAATTACGATACATGCAAGAGCGTATCTTCGGTGTTCTTGATCGTATCGTTTACTAAGAACATTTTTTCTTAGGTTTCCTCCTTTAATTTTTCGCCCATAGAATTTTTTCTGTGGGCGTTTTTTATTATGGGAGAATCAACTCATGGCAATAAATACAATTTTTTAATTCCATCCTGCCAAGGCATGACTTTGATATTTTCTATTTGGTATGGCTTGGGTGTCCGACACCAACATTGCAATTTAGCTTTAGGGTATTCTTTGGCAAAAGATTTTAGCCCATGTAAATCTTTGGCTTGTGGTGACGAGTAAGATTTAATTTCAATTCCCATGATAGGTTCTTGAATCCCTCGCGATACAATTAAATCCACCTCAAGATCGGTATTCGTTTTCCAATAAGAAAACTTATATTCGCTATGCGTATAATCCCTCATACGAAAAACTTCTTGGATTAAATAAGCTTCAAACAAGTCACCAAATCGCGAAGATGTTTCGTTGATCTTTAAATTTAATTCCCCTCGCAACGCATTTGCAACACCGTTATCAAACAAATAAATCTTTGGTGACATGCGTAATTGTTTTTTTACCGATTGGCTCCAACCTGGCAATCGCCACATCAGCAATGTATCTTCTAAAATTTGGAAATATTCTGTCACCGTGGGGACAGAGACACCTGCTGCTTCAGCAATCAACGTCGCATTCACTTGTTTACCATGATACTGTCCTGCAATTTCTAAAAAACGTGCAAAAGATTCTACCCTTCGCACTAAAGCCTCTTGCATAATTTCTTCTCTGAGATACGTTGCCACATAACTCTGTAACATCATCTCTGCAACATCCTGACTCGCTAAAATACCTGGCAAGGAACCAATGCGTAGAATTTGATTAAAATGTTTTCCATATTCTAAATGCGTGAGCGGATGAAGCTTCAATATTAATAAACGCCCCGCTAAAAGATTCGCTCCTGATTTTTTAAGCTTACGAGCACTTGAACCTGTTAAAAGAAATTGAATGCGTTGTTGATACTTTGTTATCAAATCATGAACTTCATCAAGCAATGCAGGTATTTTTTGAACTTCATCAACAAAAACAAAAAGCGATTTTTTATTCTCCAACTCTTCTTCAATTTCCATCCTAAAAAGATGCGGAGATTTTAAATAACGTGAGAATGTTTCATTATGAAGTAAATTATATTCCATTCGATTTTTAATTTTTTGTATAAACTGCGTAGATAAAATCGTCTTACCAACACCACGAGCACCGAATAAAAATGCTGAGTTTTTTTTCTTGAGATGTTTTTCAATATGAAAAATTCGACTAAACATACTTTATAAATATATTATAAATTTAAAGTATGGTTTAGGCAATAGGATTAAACCGACCGACCCACGGCAAAATATTCCATTTTATTTTGCATCAATTCTTTCACTGAATACTGATTGCGTAAATCAAACACGATGGGTTCTTTCATCAATTCATTGACTTTATGCCAATTCGGTCGTTTGTATTCGCTCCATTCAGTTATTAGCACAAGTGCATTCACGCCTTTCAATGCTTGATACGCTTTAGCAACATAAGAAATATTAGACTCATTGCCTAAAACTTTTTTAAAATTTTCGATCCCCTGGGGATCATGAGCGATAATTTCAATCCCTTGTTTTAATAGTTCACGACAAATTTGAATCGCTGGAGCGTCTCGCACATCATCGGTTCCAGGTTTAAATGTCAACCCCCACACAGCTACTTTTTTTCCTTTCGCAGGATTTAATTTTTGTAGAATTTTCTGGGTGACAAAATCTTTTTGATCCTCATTCGCCTCTGTTACGGATTGTAAAACTTTTAACTTAATATCATTCGACTTCGCTGTATTCAAAAGAGCATTCACATCTTTAGGAAAGCACGATCCGCCATACCCTGGTCCAGAGTATAAAAACTTTCGACCAATTCGAGGATCAGTTCCCATCCCTAAACGAATGTGATCAATGTTAGCTCCAACTTTTTCACACAGTCGCGATAATTCATTCATAAAACTAATTCGTGTGGCCAACATCGCGTTACTTGCATACTTCGTTAATTCACTTGATGCACGATCCATCACCACTAATTTAGCAGGACTATCTTGAATAAATGTTGAATAAAGCTCTCTAAAAAAATCTTCTTCATCTTTATTCGACACACCGATCACAATACGATCTGGTCGCATGAAATCATCAATCGCTGCACCTTCTTTCAAAAATTCAGGATTGGATGAAACGGAGAGCTGAATTTTTTTGCCATTTTTTTTCAACGCCTGATTGATTTTATTTTCGATACTGGCACATGTCCCTACAGGAACGGTGGATTTAATCACAATAAAAGAGGACGTGTGCATATCCTCTGTAATTTGTAATGCCACTGACTCAACCGCACGCAAATCGGCTGATCCGTCTTTATCTTGCGGTGTCCCTACAGCAATAAAAATTGCTTGCGAATTTTGAATGCCTTCTTTTAAATTCGACGAAAAAAATAATCGTTCATGTTCCGTATTTCGTTTAATTAAATTTTCTAAGCCAGGTTCAAAAATAGGGGATATCCCTGATCGTAACATCTTGATCTTTTTCTCATCAATATCAATACAAGTTACCTCATGACCAACTTCTGCCAAACAAGTTCCGGTAACTAATCCGACATAACCTGTCCCGACGATAGATATTTTCATGGATGAACTCCCCTCAATTCTATGGGTTGAACAAAAACCAAGTCTATGAAAAAATAATATATCAACCAACTCATTTATTAAAAGGAAAATCGTTGCTTTTAAAATATACGTCCACATTTTTTGTCTTTACAATCATTACCTACTTATTTTTGCTTATTTTTATCAATCCTTTCAGTGATCCTATTCCGCCTGACATTCAAGAATCAAAAGCGACCATCTCCAGCGTCCCCGAAACAAAGCCAGAAACTCATGTAACACGGCAACTTCTTTCTCAAGGAGGAACGCTTCTATCGGGATTAATTGATTCAGGAGTTGATGCCAGCGAAGCACACCAAATTATTTTAGCAACAAAAAATGAGATCAATGCAAAATCGCTTAGCCCTGAAACCGCTATAGAAATTTTTTGGCAAGAAAATAAAATCGAAAAAATTAAAATCTACACATCCAAACTTTTACATCTCGATTTAGTAAAAAACGATTCTGGAAATTGGCAGTCACAGTGGATGGAAGAAAAAATTGAGATTCAAGCAAAAACTTTTTCAGGTGTTGTCGTCAATTCATTGTGGGAATCTGCTGAAATAGCAGGTTTGGGTCCACAGGCCATTATCGAGTTAACTGAAATTTTTTCATGGCAAATTGATTTTGCTCGTGAGGTTCGCGAGGGGGATCGTTGGCGACTTCTCGTCGAAGATCATTATTTAAACGGAGAATTTTTGGGACATGGTCGCATTTTAAGTGCGGAATATCTAAACGGTCCCAATTTACATCAAGCCATTCTTTATCGTTCACAAGATGCTACAGAATCCTATTACGGAACAGATGGCCAAAGTTTACAAAAAATATTCTTGAAAGCACCGCTTAAATTTTCACGTATATCATCACGATTTACTAATAAAAGATTTCATCCTATTTTGAAATTTAATCGCCCACACTTGGGTGTTGATTATGCCGCCTCCATTGGAACACCTGTAAGAACTGTCGGTGATGGGGTTGTCACCAAAGCAGGTTACAATCAAGCTTCAGGGAAGTTTATCGAAATTCGCCACAATAGTGTCTATCGTTCGAGCTACCAGCATCTCCATGGTTTTGAAAAGAAAATTAAAACAGGAGTTAAAGTTGCACAAGGACAATTGATTGGCTTTGTAGGAAAAACAGGACTTGCAACAGGGCCTCATCTGCATTTCGCTTTGTTTGAGAATGGACGTTATGTTGATCCGCTTAACATTAAATTTCCCTCGGTCAAACCCGTCCCACAAAATGAATTAGCTCACTTCAAGACCCATGCTTTACAGCTTGTTTCACTGTTACCGAGTTGGTCTAAAACTTATGTGAAATCTATTTCCAGTTTACCGGATGAGAAAAATTTTAATCAAGGATTTTGATTTTTTTGCCAACAATACCTATCATTGCAAAACCCCAAGTTTTTTATATTCAACCAGCACCAGGTTGGTTAGATATTTTGTTTGAAGAGATTTCCGATGTAATTAAAACTCCTCTGCAAAAATATAAGTTCACACCCAAAGTTACTTCCTTGAATGGAAAAATTAAATTGCACCGCTCTGATTTTCGGCAGGGTTTAGAAATCATGTTACGTCTTACCACGGCCCAAAATATTGATTGGGTGATTATGGAATCTAAATGCACTCAATGGTCCGAGGTTGATGCCATTCTCAAACGTGTCCCTTGGGACAGTGTGTTACCCTCTCAAAACATCCCAGTTCATATTTCTACAGACATTTTCGGCGGATTTACAACTGCGTCTGCTAAGTTTAAAGAAAACTTTTGTAAAATCGCACAAGTCAACCATGTGAGTGAAGGTGGACAAATTCGCTTTAAGATAGAACTCCGAGGAGAACGCCTTCGCATATGTGTGAGCCTGTGTGGTGAGGCTCTT
>CAZFSQ010000219.1:0-4709 GCA_964521975.1 uncultured Oligoflexales bacterium
GTTAGCGGTTAAAAATTCAATTTACGGAGGAACTCCATAAAATCCATCTTCGGCATTCTTATTGTAAATATTACGTCGAGCTTTTTCTTCTCTCTTATGACGTTCCTCAATCAACCGATCCCAATCTTTCCCTTTTACAAACCCAGGACTATGAGGATCTGTAGTATTAAGGGCACCGTTGGATTTGGTCGAAAGTGGAGCGACAGTTCCTTCAGTCTGTTCCTGAACGTTTGGATTTAACTTTTTATTTCCAGAAATGTCTGAGGGAGGGGGGAGCTTTTGGAAGGGTATAGATTCGACATACTCATCTTTTATAATTTTTTTCGGATCAGAAGGAGATGTCACCAAATATTTAATCCCTGGATCAGATGCATTTCGTTCATTGAATGGAGCTTTCACTGTTACAGACTCCTCAATACACAATTGAGCCCCTCGCGACTTTTGTAAGAATACATACAAATCAGAGTGCTGTGGAACCGTTACACAATAAACTCCGTCTGTTGGAGGAAAATTAGCTTGGATTTCTCTAAAATTAAAACAACGTTCGTTCCCATAATGCACGACCCCTCCCCAGCTTCCGCAACGGACGGTCTTGGTGGGGATGATAGGGAGCCTTATTCTCAAGATTCCCCGATCTCCCTTTTTAATGTTTTCCTGTGACGGAAGCTCATAGGATACTTGCAAACCCGACAAATTGAGTTCCCCTTGGGCACGCGGGTCCTTCTTATAATTCGCAACGCAAAGTTTTTTTACATCTTCATAAGCTATCAGCATTTGATTTTGCTGTTTATCAAAACCAAGCAAATTATAGTTTTTTCCATTAGCTGAAAGAATAAGGATTTCATAACCTGAAATATTTGATACCCACTTTGCTTCACCGCAGATTTCTGTTCCTGGTGGAATTGCAAGATAACTTTTAATTAAATTAAAATAAAGATTTTCCTGGTCTGCTTTATACGAAAGGACCGTGATATTGGGATTAGAAATAATTTCGTCCACTAATTTACTGATCAAATTATTTAAATCAGAAATGGGCTTCATTGCCGATTGATTAGTATTTATTTTTTTTTCGATCTCGACCAATTTTTGTTCAAGATTATTTTTAAGTTGAGTATAATTTTCTGTATCATCTCCCAACTCAGAAATAAAACCATTTACTTTTTTAAGTTCTACGATTAAAGGATTTACCGCCAAGTCAGAAACTTTTAAAATAGAAAGCATATGCAATTTGAAATCTTGCGTGAAAACGGTAGCAACCATCGTACCCGCTTTTTGTTGGCAATCTTCTCTATTGATTGGAAAAGAAGTGTTCTCGCATTGTTTAATGATAATGTTATCACCGTCGCGATAAAATAAAATCAGTTTTCCCTCTGCTCCCTCATAACCAAGATCTTTCGTTTTTGTTACGGCGGTTGTTTTGCAGCTTTGATAAGAAAATAACACGATCAAAAAAACGAAACCTATTTTTTGTAGTCTCATAAATTTTTTCCACCACCACTTATATTTACTTTTTGTTTAGCCTGCTTTTATTACTAACATCGTAGAGTAGATGGGCAGAGAAAGCAAGTGCTGTTACTTTCTACGGATCATGACTCAGGTGATGGGAAATTAAAAATTTGGTCCCAGCTTTTTTATCTTGAGGACATTCTTCAATTTTACACATAAAGGCAAAGCGAATATCATCACGATTTTCCCACTTGTGGGAATCCCCAAAAATTGAATTCGGGTGATAATCTTTCGTTCTAAAATATCCATACCCTTCTGGGTTAGAAATAAAATCAGGATTTTCGGTATCAGCTCCAACAAAAGAAACATAGTCTACATTTTGTTGAAAGCCTTTAAAACCATCGAGCCAATCTTTATCTCCTACATTATTACTCACTAAAAATTCTGCGTTCGTTAAATTTAATAGTGTCCCAGCCTTTCCGGTTTTATGTTTCCATAAAAAATCTACTTCTGTTAACCCTCCACATAAACACATTCCAGGAATTTCTCCAGCAGCACTTCCACCTTCTGAAGTTTTAATTCCACTCTCAGGTAAAAGTTTTGTTGCGTTCGGATGATAACTTGGAGTTTTGGGAACTAAATTAATGGTAAATACCGCATCATCACCAGAATTTTTTCCTACGTATTGATATTTTATGGGAACAAAAACTCCCCCAGCTAATTCTCCTGTATTAAGCGTTGGATTTTGAATAAGAACACTATCCCCAGTGGCTACAACATCCACACCAGAATTTGTTGCTGTTGGATTAATCGGCTCTGCTGAAGGATAAGGATTAAATGAGGGATCAGGATTTTTTTTCGCAGGCCCGCCCACAAACTGATTGCTCTTAAACCCTGCATCATTACACGATACAAATATCAAAAATAATATTGAAAAATATCTCATAAAAAAACCTCCGTCACTTGATTGGCCTATTATATCTATCGGCAACTTAGTGACGAAGGTTTAGTGAAAATTTTATCTATCTAAAATAACTTGAAAATTACGCCCTAAAATCGGTCCCAAAACTCGTTATAATCAAGCAAAGAATTAAATGCTCGACCGTGTAAACTTCGCACATGGACCAAATAAACACCATAATATTCAGGTGTTGGTAATCTTACCGAGGTACTTGCTTGAATAGGTCTATCAAGCTGTTTACATTCTTCGGATGTTAAATCTTTGGTTATTTTAGGTAATATTTCAATATTTCCATGAGTTGTTGCAAGGTTCATGACATCAACCTTCCAATCATCTGGATTCATGCATGAATTATCAAACCGTGATTGAAGAATTGCGAAATATTGAATCTCTCCCGTTTTTTTATCCACGCGATGTTCCACAAAAACATTCTCAACGGGGGCATAAGTAAACTCATCTTGTTTTTCTTCACTGCTTGGTTCTGCAATATTAAATGTTTTTTGTACAATTTTTTCTTGCTCAGCCGTAATAGTATACTTACCTGCTGCTAATTTTGGCAACTTAACCTGTTGGAAAGAATAAATGACCACGGGTAAACAGATACGACCCTCTTCATGGTTATAGGCTACATTTAACAAAATCTTAGATGAAGATTCTACATCGGGTGTCGCTTGAATTGATTTTACACTGTAGCAGCTACTTGGCAGCTCAACATCAAGGTAAACTAAAATATCATCGTTATCATCGTATGCCGCAGGAACAAAAATGTGTCTAACTTTTCCTTCGTAGGAAAACCCCCACTGGCCCATTAGACCTAAAACTAAAACCGTTAAAATCTTTTTCATAAATCCTCCTTAAAAAATTTCATGGTTTAAAAACTTACCTTACGAGTAAAAGAATAATCCTTAATCTACTCTTCGTAAAGGTCATAGATAAAATATTTTTTGAGGGATTAGCTATTACTGATTTGCGATACAAAACTGTGACACACGATTTGAAAAATCGTTATCTAAAAATAGAGGCATTGACAACACTTCAGACTCTTTGCCAGACATATATTCTTCAACATAGGCCATATAATTTCTTTCCACCAAATAAGCCAAGATAACTTTCTTTTTACTTGCATTAGCTCCACTTTGATTTTCTGTTTTTAAGTGCCCAATCACACCAAAAATTTTCACATCATCACTGATTTTTGTTTCTTGAAAGTTGCCTAAATAGGTTAACTTTAAATTGCCTTTTTCTCGTTCAAAATCTTTTTCACTTTCTATTTTTTGTACATAAACAAGAAGTGACTTCGTGACTTCACTTTCCGTATTAAACCGACAGTCTCTTTGTTTGGGGGCTGCTGCATTATATAAATTTTTCCAGGGGAGTCTTAAATTTTTAGGTATAAGGCCCTCACATTCACAAAATAGTTTTGGGTTAATAGTTGATGAAGCTGATAAACTTTTTTCTTTACCGGAAATAGGATTCGGCCCAATGGATGCTTCTTTTTTTCCTGGATCTTTATTTTCTACTTCTCCAGTATTGCTGCATGAGAGTAAAAAAATAGTATAAAAAAATGGATATAAAATTTTTCTCATTTATTGAATATCGGAAAAGATTCATAAAACTTAAGAAAAAATTTTAAGCTGTGAAATCTTTAAGTAGTTTTTCTGAACTTGCTATAGCACAACTTAACATATATTGAGTTGGATCATAATGAATGATTTTTATCGCTAATCCCAAATTAGTTGCTAAGGTTAATCCCCCAGCTATGTCCCATATTTTAATATTTTCTTCGTAATAAATATCAGAATAGCCTTCCATTAGATAGGTCATGGCGATGGTCACCGCCCCAAGCATCCGCACTTTTTTGACTCGCTGAATTTTAGAAATAAACTTTTCTAAATTTTTCGTACTATAATCCATAAAAACTGGAAACCCCGTGACAAGACACGCCTGCGATAAATTTTCAGAAACATCTTCTCTAAGAATTTTTTTTCCGTTACAAGTCACTATTTTTTGATGGTCCGTATAGTAAAAAAGATCATTAGGAAAATCGTAGATGATCCCTATTTCCCCTTGCAAGGTTTTCAAATTAAATAAACTAAGGCTCATACCAAACATGGGGATTTTTCTTGAGTAATTAAATGTGCCGTCGAGTGGATCGAGAATCCACACTAAGTTACTATCATTTATATTTCCGCCACTTTCCTCAGATAAAATAGAATAATTTGAATGTGCTTTCAAAAAATCTATCAACTCTTTTTCCAATATCCTATCTTCCTGAATTTTTGTGTCACGAATGTTTAAGTTT
>CAZFSQ010000220.1:0-4690 GCA_964521975.1 uncultured Oligoflexales bacterium
ATTAAGCAATTAAAGAACTTTTAAGTTTTATCCGAAACAATCTTGATGTCAAAAAATCAAAAAATATTTCTCTATTTTTTATTTGTGAATATTTTGTTTGCAGGGTGGCAACCCTTTTACTCTCAAAGCCATCTATTTATTTGGGTTTCTTTAATTGCAGTGATGGGAATTTATTTATCACATGTTTCTGAAGGCGATCTTAAAAAAATAGAAGCTAAAAAGTTACACATGGAGCCGGAAGAAACGGTGCTTACGATAATGTTTGTCGATATTGTGGGGTTTTCTCTCTATGCAGAAAAACTTGCTCCGAAGGAATCTTTTGAAAACCTTCACAAGATGATTTTAGAAATAAAAGAAACAGTGAAAGAATTTCATGGTGTGGTGGACCGTACATTAGGTGATGGAGTTTTATGTTATTTTGGCTTGCGTAAGGATATGTTTGAGAATGAAAATCACATGCAAAACGCATTTGAATGTGCCAAAAAAATTCAAAGAAATAATGTGTTTCGCACCTTGACGCTCAATGAAAACCAAAAAGTTATTTTTCCTCTTAGAATTGGGGTCAATACGGCATCTGTTCTTTTAGGAAATTTAGGTGAGGCTTTGGATTCCGATTTTACAGTGATTGGTCATGGAGTTAATATGGCTCAAAGGCTTGAAAATGCTTGTGAGACGCACAGAATTTTAGTTGGACAATCTACTTTTTTGGGACTTGATTTAACGAAGGAAGATATGGATGCTGTAAAACCTAAATGGATTCAGATTAAGCATCATGATGAATTTTTTAGAGCGTATGAATGCGATCCGTTTTTATCACAACCTGAACATGCGGTGTCCGCAACCAATCTTTATCGCCAGAATATTGGAATTTATCGTATTGATCCAAGGTGGCAAGTTCCTGAAAAAATTCCTTTGAAAGTAGTAACTGATTTTGGCAAAGGAGATGTTGTGGATTTCGGTCCTGCGGGATTACAAGTCAGATTTGATCGTTATATCGCTCGTGGTTCGATGATTCAAATTACTTTAGAGATGCCGCTTAAAGGAACCAACAATCGTTTATACTCTCTCGGAGTTTTTCCTCTGACGGCAGAAGTACGGTGGGGCAAAGCCGGGGCGGGTGGATGCGTTCATGGGTTGAAACTACAAAACTTATCGAAAGAAAAAAAAGAAATTCTGGTTTCTAGTTTAAGACAGGCAGTGAGTTTATCGGGACCGCTGCAAAGAGTGGCTTAAAAACTTCTTTGCGAAAGACATTCAGACATTTTAATTAAATGATTTCGGTCTTGACTGGGGGGTAATTTATTCAACTCAGAAATTGCTTGTTCTGTATGTTTTTTTGCGAGTAAATTAATAGGGTCAAAAATTTTATTTTTTTCTAACTGATTTTTTATCCATATAAAATCTATTCGATGATTTTTTATTGAATCGTCTAAAAAATTTCTTTCTGAAGAGTCGAGAATTTCTCTTAAATAAATAATAGGGAGAGTTATTTTTCCTTCGGCTAAATCGTTACAAGAAGGTTTGCCTAAGATAGAAGCCGTGGTTGCGTAGTCGAGCAAATCATCAATAATCTGAAAAGCTATTCCAATATGATAGCCATAATTTGAAAAGATTTGGTGAATATTTTTATCGTCGGAAATTAAATAGGCTGCTCCCAAACAAGTCATTTGGGTTAGGGCAGCAGTTTTACACTCAATAACTTTAAAATAAGTTTCTTTTGTTTGATCAAATTTATATAAATTTTCAAGCTGGATAAGTTCCCCTTCGCTCATCATGCGAATGGCGGAAGCGTAGCCTGAGACGATATTAAGATTCCCGGTCTCAGCCATCATTTCAGAGGCACGAGCATAAATCAAATCACCCACCCAAACACTCGACACATCCCCCCAAATGCTTTTAGGGGTGGGACGGTTACGTCGCAAAGTGCTATTGTCAATCACGTCATCATGGAGAAGGCTTGCCGTATGAACTAATTCGGAGACTGCTGCCATGGAATAAAGGTGGGGTCCACTGTATTTAAGGGTTTTGGCACAGAGAAAAAAAAGGGCTGGCCGAATACGCTTGCCTCCACTTTTCCAAACATCTAGTAAAATTTCTTTGGATGTATTGGAATTGGGTGTAAAAAAATTAGGGAGTTGTTTGTCCAGGGTGTCTAGTTCTTCTTTAACAGGCTGAATAGACTCGATAAAAAGCGGAGCTGCCCGCTTAAGATAGAGATAGTTTTTGACGTGGTGAATGATGGTTTCCATAGACCCAAGTATTATGATTGAAAATCGCAAGTAACTCAATTAGTATCCGACGTTACTTCTTTATATAGGGAGAAAATAATAATGTCAGAAACCCCAAAAACTTTGGATCTTATCAATTCTTATGAATTGGGTTATCGAGCATTTAAGGTTGCGAAAGCTAAATCTAATTTCCTACAAGCTATCGAATCTTCTGGCGATAAAATAATACAAGCTCTCGAAGCTGATGCAATTGAAAAAATGTTACCTCAAGAAATATTTTTAGGTTTGAAACAGCTAGGTGATGAACAAATTGTTGAGGTCTTACCTAAACTATCCCAAGAGCAGTGGATTCGTTTTTGTGATTATGATTTTTGGAATGAGCATAGCTTGAACATGAATGAAGCCAAAAAATGGTTAGAACTTTGTTATCTCTCTGGTGGGGCGAAAGAAATTTATCGTCGCTATCGTGAGTTGGATGAAGAATATCAAATTTGTTTTCTTCGAGGAAAAATTAAATTATATGATCTTGAAGAATTTGAATCTCTATCTCCCCTGCTTCAAGATCAATTGTACCCTATGCCTTGTCGGCAAATTTTTATTGAATTTGTGAATGATGATGATCGAGAATTTATTATCAAGTTAGTTGAAGCATTCAATGCAGAGAGCTTGGAATATGCTTATAGTTTATTGGCTCATGCGTTCTATTTACCTCCTAATGAGACTGAGTTGCAGTTGGAACAATTTAGAAATGCACGAATAGAAGAAGATGGCTTTGTGACAAAACAAGAAGCTCAATCATGTTTTGATTTTTCCGAAAATATAAGTTTCTTTGAAGAAGGATCTGAAGAGGGATTAGCTGCTATTCGTGACACAGATTATTTGCTCAAGACGATGATGCATCTTTCTAAAAATTATCCCGATCAATATGAAAATTTTAAGTTGGGCTATTTTCATCTTCTTAACAACTTAGCTATTGCTACAGACATCGAACCTTCTTCCCATAAAGATTGGCAGCTTCTTATCCAATTTGCGGACGCAGGCGTCAACCTTGGGATGCACTATATGTCGGGAGGTGATGTGATGAAAAATTTTTCACAAACTATGATCACCACACCTAAAACTTATTTCAAAATGAGCCAAGGGATTAGAAGTTGGATAATCAATCAACATTTATGGGAAGCATTAAGACCAAGCGTGGATGAAAAAATTATTTTAAATTTGCAAAAATATTTTCAGCAAAAAAAGTGGGGACTTTTACTTGATACATGTGACAAATCCCTATTAGGAGCATTTGATTTTAATGAGGTTGAGAAAATCAAAGGTCTTATGAACCGTTTTCCTCTCGTATGCGAGAACGGAAACGCAGCATTTTTTCAACCCATGAAAGATTTACATGACGTTTATCAATCTATTAATTTTTTAAGGAATTTATCATCATGCAAAATAACGACACTAAAATCGCCCTCGAAAGAAAATACGCAATCTATTTAAAAGATCGTTTTTTTGAGATTGAAACATCAGAAGATGAAGTGTTTCATTTCGTAAAAGTTATTTTACGTAACGAGTCAAAAAAATATTTTTATCCTGTTGAATGCCGGGTGAAAAAAAAGGTGGATCTATCTCCTACTACGGTCCTACCTATACTGATAGATTTCATAGATGGTTATTTCCAAGAATTTTTTTCAGAAGAAGAATCTGTCTTTATTCCCATTGACTGGACACCCTATGAATATGAAGGAATTATATTTGAGATGAGGGGCCAGATTTTTAATCTTTGGGCTGAAGAAGCTGCGGACCAAATTTTATCTTTGGCGGATTCCCACGTTCCAGAACAATCATAATTGTTTCCTCTAAAAATTTATTAAAATCATTTTCGGTTACTTTATTTTTCATACACTGACGTAATCTCGTTTTAACTTCATCGGGAGATCCTGCATGAAGAGTTGTGAAGATCCCGCTGTGTCCTGTGGCAGATAACTCCAATAAATTTTTAGCCTCACCACCGCGTACTTCACTGAGAACAATACGATCAGGACGAAGTCTTAAAGATTCACGAACAAGCTGATCCATGGTCATGATCGTTTTTCCTTCTAAGTTAGGGGAAGTTTCATAGAGGGAAATCCAATGGGGTGAAATATTTTGATCAATTTCAGGAATTTTTTCGAGAATGATAATACGGTGGTTGAGAAACCATTTTTTTAAACATGCAACCAGAAAAGTAGATTTACCTGATCCTGTTGGGCCTGCGATGATCAGATGATTTCCTGCAAGTAATTTTTTTTCTAACTCGCTTGTTTGTGCGGAGGAGAGATAAAAATCAGCAAGAGAAATATTTTGAAACTGATGTCTCCTAGCGGAAAACAAAACTCCGTTGCTTGATGCCGGAGGAATGACGGCGTGCCAACGAATTTTATGATCCGACAAAGTCCCCCCATTAATTGGAAAATGGGGATCAAGGCGTA
>CAZFSQ010000221.1:0-4668 GCA_964521975.1 uncultured Oligoflexales bacterium
TACCGTCCCAAAATGCAATAAACTGTCCACTATAATTTATTTTCAAATGGTGTGGATGATTGTTGAGTCGTAGCCATGGGCTATTCTTGACGACAACAGCATATGCGTTACTTGCTAGAGCGATCAAAACGATCATTTGAAAATAAATTGACTTCATAGTTTCCATTTTACCACGGACCTTCACTTCATTTCATATGTGGACCTATGATAAAATGGTCATAGATATTTATTTTTAAAGTAGGCGTCTGAAATAATTGCGTTATTTAATTTTATTCAAGTTATTTTAAAATAAGCCGATAAGACTATTGTTAGAGGGAGGACAGAGATCATGCTAAAAACATTCGGGATTGTATTTTTATTAAATTTATTTTCTACGGAAATAGCATTTTCACAAGAGAAAAAGCAGCGGCAAAAAAATATTGTTACTGAGGGAAAAGCTACAAACAAAGATAAAAATAAAATTAATTTTGAGGAAACAGATATTGCTGGAGCAAGAAAGTCTCCATTAGGAACTCTCATCAATCAAAACAAAGCAGATAAAGAATATGATTTTATAAAAATTCGTCTTAAATGGCATGACGAAATGGTGCAGTCTGCTACTGGCCTTGAAAGCGGCAGATCTCAATAAGCCGTAATTTTATTTAAAAAGTCATCTAAGTTTTCAAGATCTTTTTTAGTAACTCTTACATATCGCTCGGTAAGCCACCCACGACGATCCCTAATATAAATAGTCGGCAACTCTGGGTTATGAAATTCCCTGATTGTTTCTGTGTCTAAAATTAAAGCATCTTCTTTTGCGATATTATATTCTCGCACAAAGTTGTCGATATCTCCTTTGGCGTCGTGAGAAAATACACTTACAAATTGTGTCGAAAGGTTCTTATATTTTTTTCCTAGAGTCAAATACTGTTCTGTAATTTGTTGGCATGATTTACACCAAGAAGCTGTAAATAAAACCACTCCAACATAACCATCAAGAAATTTAAAGTCAGTTACAGTGTCTTGATCTAAGGGAGTGCCTTTTAGTTTTGGAAATTTTGTCCACTCGTGAACATAACCACGAGACCCTGTTTCCGATTTTTTTTTCGCATCATTTTCCGCTCCGCCACCATGTCCCTCTGCTTTTTCTCCATGTCCTTCAGATTTAGCTTCTCCTCCGTGTCCACTCTCAGTTTTTTTTTCTCCTCCACCGCTTGCATAAAGAATATTTTTGCAAAACATGACGCTTAACAAAAAAATAAAATTTAGAATTCGCATTCCCATCCTCCTTGATTGATTATATCATAAGGAAAGTGATGATGAATGAACCGAGTAAAAACGATCTTATAAAAAAGTGGCAATTCCCTTGGGAAATAATTGATGTTTTGATTGGAGGGAAATCTTCCATTGATCTTCCAAAACTTAATATCACATCTTGGGATGAGGCCGATTTGTTCATCAAAAACTATGGGTATAATCCTTCGCATCAGGAACAACAACGCTTTATTCATGCCGTTTATGCTGAAGCTCTACAGTTTATTGAAAAAGTGTTAATGCCTCAAGAATGGCAAGAGGGGAATACGCCGCCGGAAGATTTTTTAGACTTTCCTGATATTAGGCAACTTCTTCTTTGGGCATCCTCCCATCAAGAGGAGATTCATCAAAGATGGTCTTGTGCTATTTTACGCATGATGCATACGATCGCCCATCTTGAAGGGGTAAGTCGTGTTGCAGATTTTAGAAAAGCAAAATCTCAAATTAAAAATAAATTTCAAAACTTTGTCCATCAAGATGCCGACGGTTCTTTGTGGCTGAAAGATAAACGTGAAAAGATTTCGATCCATAAAATTCAATGGAAAGAAACAAAAACTAGAGAATCTACGATTTTAAAGCTTTTACATAAAAGAGCCAACGTCGCAGAAAGTATTTATGATATTTTGGGTGTTAGAATTGTGACACAAAATTTAGTGGATGTGGTGCAAATCATCAAGTTTATGAAAAATAATTTTTTAGTTACTTTTCCTAACTGTATTCCCAGCCGTTCTCGCAATACACTTTTAGATATTGAAAACTATAGAAAAGAAGTGGAGTTTCTTGTAACGCAATTAAAAAATAATAAGATGACATGTCAAGAATTTGAGTTGCAGATGAGTGATCTCAAAATTCTTCCTCCACAAATTGAAAGTAAAAATCCCCATTCATCCTCAGACTATCGTTCGATCCAGTTGACTTGTCGCGAATTGATTGATGATGAAAACCCTGATATGGGTTGGGTCAATAAACCTATTTTTATTCCACAGGATTATTTTGATAACGCATCACAAATGATGCTTGATTTTTCACAATCCATAAAAAATTGGTATCAGCTTTTAAAAATGAAAGATCATTTTTCTGCTTTTTATCCTTTTGAAGTTCAAATTATGGATATCGACACATTTACGAATAATGTCTATGGTGAAGCTTCCCATAAACAATATAAACTGTCACAAAAACGAACGGCAAGGCGAAGAATTATTTCTGAGTTGTTGAAAAAGTAAGTAACCAACGCACTTGACTTTAGCCCGTAAGATTTGCGAGGATATCTCTTTGAATGCCATAACAAAGGAGCTTTAGAAGTATATGACCAACGAATCTATGATGACAGATATTAAGACCGACATTGAATCAAACCCTGTTATTCTGTACATGAAAGGAACCAAGGAAGCTCCCATGTGTGGATTTTCTGCTCAAGTTGTTCATGTTCTTAACTCCTATCAAGTTCCTTTTGAAGCAAGAAACGTATTAGCAGATGGCGACCTTCGAGAGTCCATTAAGCAATATTCCAACTGGCCGACTATTCCGCAACTTTATATCCAAGGAAAATTTATTGGCGGTTGCGATATTACGATGGAACTTCACCGCAAAGGTGAATTAGCCAAACTACTTGAATTTGCCAAAAACTAACGTGACGCATTTTTTTACCAAAGCAGTTCATGCAGGAACAGTTGCCGACCCGTTAACAGGAGCCATTATGACTCCTATTTATCAAACATCTACCTATGTTCAAGAAGCTCCAGCACAACATAAAGGGTTTGATTATTCACGGGCTGGAAATCCAACACGTGATGCTCTTGAAAAAGCTTATGCAGAACTTGAAGACACAAAATTTGCTCTATCATTTTCATCGGGTCTAGCCGCAGAGCAAGCGATTATTCAAGCTCTCGACCCTCCTTGTGAGGTTCTTGTTTGTGACGATGTTTATGGCGGTACGGGAAGATTATTCCGTCGTTTGTTTGCGAAGTATCAATTGAATTTTCATTTTATTGATATGACGGATGTGAAAAATATTTCTTCTCATATCAATAAAAATACGAAAATGGTTTGGGTGGAAACTCCGACTAATCCCACGATGACAATCATTGATATCCAAAAAGTTGCGGAGATGGCCAAAAAAAATTCTTTTACGCTCGTTGTGGATAATACCTTTGCTTCTCCAATGTTTCAAAACCCTATTCAGTTAGGGGCTGATATTGTGATTCATAGCACGACCAAATATATTGGAGGTCACTCAGATATCATTGGTGGTGCGATCATGACATCTGATCAAGAACTTTATGAAAAAATAAAATTTGTACAGTTTGCTGCTGGGGCCGTGCCATCACCTATGGAATGTTTTTTACTTTTGCGAAGCATTAAAACTCTTGGCGTGCGGATGATGCAACATGAGAAAAATGTTCACGCTGTAAGCAATTTTTTAGAAAAACACCCGCAAGTAGAAAAAGTTTTTTTCCCTGGAAGTTCATCTCACCCGCAATATGATGTGGCAAAAAAACAGATGACAGGTTTTTCGGGAATGCTCAGTTTTAACCTTAAAGGAAATTATGAAAAAGTTGAGAAATTTTTATCGCGACTAAAAATATTCGCACTTGCGGAAAGTCTTGGTGGAGTGGAGTCATTGGTGAATCATCCTGCAAGAATGACTCACGCATCTGTTCCCGAAGAACTAAGATTAAAGCTTGGGATTACGGATCAAATGTTGCGATTGTCTATCGGAATTGAAAACACCGATGATCTATTATCGGATCTTAAAAATGCACTCATGTAATTATTTAGAGGGGAAAAAAATATTTTATGGATAATCCATCACCCAATAAAACGCATAAAACAAAACATATTGTTTTAACATCACACCCAGGTTCTCCTGGAGGAAAACCCTTTCCCATAAAATGGGGAGCAACGGATCCTAAAGAGCGTGGCCCCATTATCTGTGGGCTGTCGAATCCAAATCGTAATGCGATTGGAATGCACTCAGGAAGTTATTCCGTATATCGAGCGTTGGCTGTTGCAGCAGGACAACTCGAAGCGGAACACCGGCCTGACTTAACAGATACATCTCCTGCGGAAGATATTGGACCTTTTCCCAGTTGGAGTGATCCGAAAAGAATTGTTTCGATGGACCCTTTAGGAGCGGTCATTAGTTCCGTTTTTAAAGATTTTCTTGCTCAAGAAATAGATATTCGTCCCACCATCGCTATTACTAAAGCCCATATCAATATGCCTGAACTTGCTGAGATGATTAATAAGGGACAAATTCAAGTCGATGGAAAAATTGTTATCAATAAAGAAGGCGAGGTTGCTGTTACCAAAGCTGCGATTGAACCCGTTTGGTTTTTACCTGGCATTGCGGAGCGATTTAAGATTAAAGAAAGT
>CAZFSQ010000222.1:0-4660 GCA_964521975.1 uncultured Oligoflexales bacterium
TATTTGGTTGAAAACGGTAATGCAACGGTAATTTTTTTCCAAGGTAGAGCTGTCAGCGTGGATATTGATACTTTTGTTGTTCTTACGGTTAGAGATACCCAACCCAATATCAAAGGAGATACATCGGGTGGGGGCGGAAAACCAGCGACGATGCAAACAGGGTTGATTGTCACAGTTCCTTTTCATATTAACGTCGGTGATAAATTAAAAGTTGATACTCGCACAGGAACCTACGTGGAGAAGATGAAATAATGGATCTTAAAAAAATTGAAAAATTGATGGAACTGATGAAAGAACATCAGTTAAGTGAGGTAGAAGTTCAACATGGGGAAGATAGGATTTTACTTAAAGCCCCATCAAGTGTTCAAACTACAATGATCCCTCAATTTCATCAAATTCCGATTCCTCCACAGGCTCAGGCTCCTGCAAGAACATCAACCATGTCGGAAGAAAAAGCTGCTGCCATCTTAGAAAATACAAATACGAATATTAAAATAATCACGTCACCCTTTGTCGGAACTTTTTATGGAGCACCCTCTCCTGAAGCAGACCCATTTGTCCAAGTAGGAAAAAGAATTAATAAGGGAGATGTTCTCTGCATTGTTGAAGCGATGAAACTCATGAATGAAATTGAGAGTGATGTTTTAGGTGTTGTGAAAAAAATTCTCGTCAAAAATTCTACACCCGTGGAATTTGAGCAAGCACTTTTTGAAATTGAATTAGAGTGAGAATGACATTGTGAAAAAAATACTCATTGCTAATCGAGGGGAAATAGCCGTTCGGATTATTCGAGCGTGCCAAGAACTTGGAATTAAAACAGTAGCAGTTCACTCGGTCGCAGATCGCGATTCACTTCATACCAAAATTGCTGATGAAAGTATTTGCATCGGTCCAGCGTCCTCATCCAGAAGTTATTTGTCGATTCCTGCAATTATGAGTGCAGCAGAAGTCGCGGGTGTCGATGGAATTCACCCTGGGTATGGTTTTCTATCTGAAAATGCAGAATTCGCTCATGTATGTCGGCAATATAAAATTAATTTTATTGGTCCCAAACCTGAGCATATTAGAATTCTAGGAAATAAAGTAGAGGCTCGTGCCTCAGCGATTAGAGCTAAAGTTCCTTTGCTACCGGGCAGCGATGGTGTGGTGAAAGATTTATCACAAGCTAAAAAAGTGGCAAAAGATATTGGATTTCCTCTCATCATTAAAGCAGCTGCGGGTGGTGGTGGTCGTGGGATGAAAATTGTTTTTAAAGAAACAGAACTTGAACGACAATATCAAATTGCTCAAACAGAAGCAGAGAATGCTTTTGGTAATCCCGATGTTTTTATTGAGCGTTACGCAAAGAATCCACGCCATGTGGAAATTCAATTAATCGGCGATCAACATGGAAATATTCGTCATCTCGGAGAGCGTGATTGCAGTATTCAAAGGCGACACCAAAAATTAATTGAAGAAGCTCCATCTCCTGCGGTTGATTTAGCCTTGCGAGAAAAAATGGGGGCTACGGCAGTGCGACTTGCCAAAGAAGTGGGCTATGATTCTCTCGGTACAGCGGAATTTCTTTTGGATGAAGATGGACAATTTTATTTCATGGAAATGAATACTCGCTTGCAAGTTGAGCATCCTGTCACTGAATTAGTGACAGGCTTTGATCTCGTCAAAGAGCAAATTAAAATTGCGATGGGGGAACCCATGTCCATGGCAAAAGAAAAAGAAATAAAAATTTCTGGTCACGCTCTTGAGTGTCGCATCAATGCGGAAGATCCAGGAACTTTTGCTCCGTGGCCAGGGAAAATTACGGCATATCACGCCCCAGGCGGACCTGGTGTAAGAATAGATAGCATGGTTTATACAGGTTATACCGTCCCATCTTATTATGATTCGATGATTGCAAAACTCATAACTTTTGGTAAAGATCGCTTAGAATGTCTGCAACGCATGAAACGATGTTTGAATGAAATGAAAGTCGATGGCATTCGCACCAACATTTTATTTCATCAAAAAATTATGGACCACCCGATGTTTCAGAGCGGAAAAGTTTCGACGAAGTTTATTGAACAGTATATGCAGCAAAATAAATAAAACTAGGCCGCTGACTTTGTCTTGAATTCCCATTGGGGAAATAATAACACGGCAGGATGAACTCCCAATGCTCTCGCAAGTTTTGCCGCTCGCTCAACACCTAATGAAATCCGCCCGGACTCAATACCAGAAATCGTTGATTGTGGAATGCCGCATTTTTTTGCTAATTCAAGTTGAGTTAGATTTAGCATCTCGCGAGCAATTCTTACGGCATCGTGTGATTTTATACTTACACGTTGTTTTGATTCTATAAATTTATTTTTCATATTTTTTACCTCCGATAATCATGCTTATTGATATCAATTATAATTACCTTTAATTCGTTTTGTACATGTTGGTATATGATGCGATAGCTTTCATTCAAATATGAACTCCTGTAGCCATTCCATTTACCTTTTAATTTATGATCACGAAAACCTTTGAAATTATAGATTCCTTCCAATCCTGAAGTTATCGCAATACTTTTCCAAAATTCATAACGTTCAAGAATGTGATGCGGAAGTTTATCAATTCTTTTATGAATAAATTTTGATTCGTATATTGTCAACATACCAAAAACATAATAGTACATTTTTAGTATATTTGCATTATTTTTTTTCACTGTCTAACCTTTTGACACTATCCACATATATATCTCACTGAAATTATTAAATTTCAAAATGGCGAATAAATTGCATTTCTTATGCAAGCAACTTTATTTTTGGAGAATCGTGTGATGAAATATTTACTAATACCTATTTTCATTTTTCTTTCTTGTACGGTAAGAAATAATTTATCGACGACTCAAATAGATAGTGGACAATATATCTCACGAGAAAATAGTTCTAATACAGTTCCTGGAGTTTTTTTTATTGGTAACTGCACAGCAACAGCCGTTTCGTCGAGCACAGTTATCACAGCAGCCCATTGCGTGAGTGATGATGGTGTAAATATTTCTACGAGTCAAATGTGCCGAAAAAGCCAAGGATCAGGATATCAAAAATGTACGAATAAAATTTTTATTCCACCTAAATATGCCGGTGAAGATTTTACTTACGATGTGGCAGTTGCCGTGTTTGAACCTGGAACATTTGCCGAATATTTTGCATTGCGAAGCTGGCCGATTGCTAGCGGTGAGCCAGCTGTTTTTGTAGGATACTCTAGCGATGAAGCATCGGATTTTGAATTAGAAAAAAATGGTAGTAAACGTTGGGGAAGAAATTTGATTCGAGAAATTACCAGCAATCATGAAATTAAAACTTATTACGGTGGAAATATGAACGAAGTAGCCGTCTCTCCCGGTGGCTCAGGTGGCCCGCTATTCACGGAATGTTATTTGGCTGGAGTTGCATCGCGTATGAGTTCGGGGACTGCTAATAAATATAGCGTCCATACAGATCTTACTTACTCTGAAAACTTAAATTGGCTTGCAAGTCTCCAAGATAATAAAGGTGCTTATTTTTGTGGAGCAGGAGGAAATGATCCCAAATATTGCGATCCGAAAGGATTATCTATTGCGGTGAATGATCCTCCAAAAAATTTAGACGGGACGGAGGGATTTCCGTGTCAACAAACTGATACGTCATCTCAGCCACCACAGATAAACTTTTTTGCTGGTTTAAGCGAAAATGATTCCACAACCGGAAAAGCAAATCTATTTATTTCTCTTAACCAAAATTTGTCGAGTGTGAAATTATGTCCTACAGATGAAAATTGTTTGAGCAATGTTATTGAATTTAAAAATCAAGGAACTTTTAATAATCTTTCATATTTCAAATTAGAAAATATAGATTTGAGTAATCTAGCAAATAGAATTTTATTTCTTCAGTTGGAACAAAATGGGAATAAAATTTTGAAAAAAATGAAGATTCGCAACAAAAGCTAAAAGCGAATACTCAAACTCACCATCCCCGTTAAAGATGCCTGATTTAAAATGTTTTCTAATTTCGGTGCTTGACTTGTTTCTGAAGTTAAAGCAATTCCATCTCCCTGTTCTGAAACTCTCTCCCCTTCAGAAGTTCCTGAAGCATTAGACTGATTAGCTCGATAATTAAATGCCAAACAGGACAAGTTTACGGATAAGGCTTCGGAGACGGGTAAAATGCTTCCCAATTCCCATGTAACGACATTTCCTCGTATGCCTTGCAATTGGTGATGAATAAAGGATTGAGAACTCTGCTGCTCTAAGAGTGAAAGTTTACTTGTACCCTGCCCTCCAGAAACTTTAGCGAAGAGAATGGGGCTGATATCACCTAAGGCCCAAGGGGTTTGATATTGCGTTGTCAAACCTAGCGTACCCAAACGATTATCGTAGGTGGATAACTCTTTCGCCGTTTTTTGTGTTCCAGATTTTTTGGTGCTGTAAAAATTAGAAATGAAATTAAGATTGGGACCTAAAGCCCAACGCGAAGAACCAAGTTGCCATAAATATCCTGAAGATATGGAAAGCCCACTTGAATGACGCACCTCAAGATCGGAGTTGCTCGTTTTTCCTGTGCCAATAAATGGGCCAAATGAAAATTGGAGTTGGGAATTTTTGGAATATTTCTCCGAAGTCATTTCCTGACTTAAAACTTGTGATGAATAAATTATAAAA
>CAZFSQ010000223.1:0-4652 GCA_964521975.1 uncultured Oligoflexales bacterium
CTTTAAAATATAGAGATAGGAAACAGCATATGAAGAAAATAATTTTAAGTTTATTTTTTTTAATTTCGTGTAAAACAAATCAAAATCTCGATCATGAATTACAGTCGATTGCGACTGAGGATGAAAATAAAAATATTTGGCTTTATTGGTATGAGGAAGTTAAGGATGAAATTTACCGAGGGATATGCCAAATACCTCCCGACGTTTTAAATGGTGTAATTCCTAAAGATATCTGGACGCCTACACCTGCGGATTGCAATGTTGATGTAACCTGGGTTTCTTATAAAATTTTCTCGGAAAAATTGACAAGTGAAGTCAATGAAAAAATTAAACTTCTCAGCAGTCAAAAAACAGCAATCGAAAAAAAATTGAAAGAAATTGATACTGACGATGTTCTTACTGCCGAAGAAAAAAAGAGCGAGAAAGAAAGATTAAATACACAACTCAGTTCTATCGGCCCTGCTCTTGAAATTTCAGAAAAAGATTTGAAGGATATGAACCGTGTTTTAATTCTGCTTAAACGTGAACAGAATTATTTTATCAGCAGCCAAGAAAACCGACTTCCCGATTTGGCAAAACATGTAAATATATTTAATCGTGTTTGGGTTGAATTGGGGAATATGCCGCCTGTAAATTATCCAGTTGCGTGGCAGTGGATTGAGCCTGAATTTGGTGTCAAATGGGTTTTGATCAACAGTGCTGTGGACGTAATAAAAGCAGAAAAGATTTGTAGTGAAATGGGAATGACGTTTCCTGGGTTAACATTTGATGAAATAGATGGAGAATCAGATCGAGTAAGAAATATTTTGGAGAATGTTAGTCCTAATTTGCAGAAAGGATGGTTGCTAAATTCACAGCAACAAGTATGGATTAGTTATGCTATTGCAGTTCATGATTCAGATAAAATGAAAGCTTATTGTTCTAATGCTACGGGTGATTTTTTGAAAAACTCAGCTAGTGGGGATACAAAATATTGTATTATTCCAAGATATTTCTCTATGAAAACTCAAACAGCTCACTATGCTCCAACGGATAATTTAGAAACGAAGAAACAGCCGCTTTGTCGTGGTGGTAGCTTTCCAACTAGTAAAGGAAATTATTTTTGTCATTTATGGCGATTGAAAACTTCTAAAGAAGATTTTAGAAAAGGATGTTGGGATTATGTTAATGGAGATTGTGTAAATCAAAATAAAAGTGCGAGCTTAAAAAAAGTCATTGAAGAAACTTCAAATGAATTTTCTGGTATATATCGCTGTGAATAAAAAAATTATTTAAATAAATATTCTTGAGTTGTTTTTCTAGGGTCAAGTCTTAACTTAGCCATCTTAGTTTCCATAGAATCAGGTGAGCCTTTAGCAATAATAAAGTTCCAAATGATTTGTGCAGATGAAATATCATTTGCAGCTAACGCCATTTCAGAAACTTGCCAAAAATAAGTGATGAGGGTAGGAGTTAAAGACCATGCTTTTCTATTTAAGTATTTACTAATTAAATCAGCAGGGGAGTTTTCATAAACTTGCATTTCAAGATCGAGCAAAGTTTCAGAGCAACTTACATCTTTTTCAAATAGAGCAGGTAAATTTTTTGTAATTAGATTATCTAACTCAGTCATCCAAAGTTTATTCTTGTTTTGCTGAAGTAATTTACTGAGATTGGGAATTTGCAGTTCACATAAAAGTTCCGGTTTTTCTTTCGCCCAGATAGAAAAAACTTTATACGTTAATTCTTCATATTCATGTTTCACGTCAGCATTTTCAATTCGTTTAATAAAAGAGCGATTGAGGGGCGAATTAGCGAGGTTAAAATTTTCGGCTTTTAGTGCCTCATTTTTATTTTTGAAAGAGTCTTTATTTTTTGTCTCAAATAAAAAAACGAGAACACGTAATTTTTCATTATCGTTTAATTTATTTTCTTTAATATAGGAGAAGTAAAATTCTTTAGCTTTTTCTGACTGGTGTGTATCAACATAAGATTTAAATAACCGTGAAGACAGATCAGTTGGAATATTTTGAAAAAGTGTTGCTCGGTTTTTTTCAAAAAAATCGAGAGCAAAATATATTTTTCCGTCTTTAAAATAATCATAAATTTTTTCTGCTTGTACTTCTTTTACGGGTTCAATGAGTGAAGCTAAAAAGCGTGAGGATGGATATTTTGCATAAAACTCTCGGACACGATCCACCATACCGTCCGTGCGTTCTCGATCTGCATAACTGCCCACGTGACATGCCCAAGAAAGTTCAAGAGCTTGTGGAGCGATAAGAGAAGGATCTATGGTTTTTATTTCTTGTAAAAAATTTCGCGTATGCGTGACGTTATTGCCATCGTAAAAAGGCAGTTCGAGACAAGAAAGCCTGACTTTAGCGATCACGGATGCAGGAGTGTTTGGGAAATCATGCTCGACTTGAAAATAAGCTAGCTGTGCTTTTTCTTTTTCTTTCAGAGCAAGCCAAATATCTGCTAAGCGTAATTGAGAAAATGCTGCGTTATTAATTTGTAAATCCAAGCCATTTTTATTAACGGAAGAACCTTCCAAAGCGTAACGAAACATTTCCTGGGCATCGCGAAATTTACCAAGCCAAAAAAGAGATTCTCCCCGCAGAGCAAATTCGATGGGGCGAAATTTTTCATGCTCATTATCAATGCGACTAGAAATAGCAAAGGCATCTTCAGCTAATTCATAGTTATTTAAATCAAAATAAATATCGCCGACGCGAGAAAATAGCATCGAGGCTTCGTCAGAATTAGCTCCCATGCGTAAAGCAGTGTCCATCTCTTGTATTGCTTCTAAATAGCTACGATTTTTTATGAAGGACTCAGCCAAGATTTGATGAAATTTGACGCGATAATCATTGCGACCAGTTTTTCTAAGAAAATTTAATCCCTCTTTGGCGATACCGTAAGCAAGGTTATATTTTTCTGCCATATAATAAATGGCAGCAAGATTATAAAAGGATTTAGGTGTTGCTTGATCCACTACAGAATCCACAGTTCCTTTTTTACGGACATAGGCCCACGCAAAAAATGATTGAGCGTTATTAAGTTGCATTCGTGTCATGGAAATAGGGTCAGTTTGCGGCTTCCATAAATCAGTCCACTCAAGATTAAATTCTTTGCGGCGGATTTCAGAAAGTTCCATGAATGCGAGACCTAAAAAATAATCAAGACGTCGGTGATGAGGAAACTTTTTGCCGTAGGTACTTTTTGCTGAAAGCCACACCGCTTTAGCGTCGTCATATTTTCCCTCTAAAAATAACGAGCGACCCTGATTGAGATGTTGATAAGGAAGGCCATCTCCAGGAGTTGCTGGGAGTTCCTCATTAGGGTTTGTTACGTGATTTTCAAAATTAAAAAAAGGCTTTTCAAGCTTGAAAGGATATTTCCAAAATAGTTCATCGGAGGGTAATTCTCTCTCACCAGCTCGCTCCGAAAAATCAGCGACGAAAGAATATTGATCAATGATTGTTTTCAAATCTTTTCTATGAAGAGGTTCATTTTCAGAGGATGAAATGATTAAAAAAATAAAAAGAGGAGCAAAGATTTTTTTCATTGATTACTCCACCGGTTCAATATCACCTGTATCATCATAGTGAACTTGGATTTCAATTCTTCGATTAAGGGCACGTCCCGATTCACTACCGTTACTGGCAATAGGTCGAGTATCCGCATAACCCGCTGCCGATAATTTAGTGGGAGGGTAATTATGTTGACGAATTAAATAACGCAAAACAGAAGTGGATCTCAGGGCGGAGAGTTCCCAATTGGAGTAATTTCCCTCGACGGGAACAGAATCCGTATGACCTTCAATCGTAATAGGGCGACCTAAATCTTTTAAAATTTTTGAAATATTATTTAAGTCAGAAAGAGCTTCTTTTTTTATTTTAGAATCTCCAGACTCAAAAAAATGTCGAGCAGCTAATCTCAATTTAAATCCATTCGCAGTTCTTTGAATATCAACGATTCGATCAAATCCTGGTTTATCAGAGCTGCGATATTTTTCTGGGCCATAAAGCCTTTCTTCCAAGTTTATTTTTAAGCGATTCATTTCTTCTTCAATCACATGAACATCTTTAGGACGACCTGGATATTTTTGAATGAGGGGAGGCATGGCTGTGTCACCACGAAAATGATCGAAAATACCAAATCCTGTTTCTGAAGGACCGACCCTTTTATCAACGGGGATCTCATCAAGAGGGGTATTAAAACTTTCTTGGAGTGATCCAGAAACTTGCTCGGCTTTATCTTCTCCAGACATGTTGAGGGAATAAAGGACAACGAATACTGCAAAGAGTAGCGTTAACATGTCTGCGTAACTAACTAACCAACGTTCGTGGTTTTCAAATTCTGGGCATTTTTGTTTCATTGACATCGCTCACTATCAAATTAAAAATAATTATGCCGCTTTTTCCTCACCATGATGAGCATGCGAGAAGACTGCTAGTTTTTCTTCAATAACTTTGGGATTGAGACCCGTTAAAATTCCATCAACACCGATCACCACCATTGAGTAAGCATGATTATTAATCATTGCCTTACGCTTTAATTTTTTCCCCATAGGAATACCAAAAATGTTAGCACTTCCTACCCCGTAGAGTGTTGCAACGAACGCGACCGCAATACCGGGACCGATCATCTCCGGTTTATCGAGGATGTCC
>CAZFSQ010000224.1:0-4650 GCA_964521975.1 uncultured Oligoflexales bacterium
AGGAATCGAAATGGCACCTGTGGCCATACATTACGCGAACGCGATCATTCAATTGAACGACATTAAAAATGTGGCGTTCACAAACGGAAAGATCACTGTTGAATCTGTAAAAAATATGCCGACCTATGACATGATCAGTTTCCTGAGTGTTTTCCATCACATCGTACATTTCGAGGGTTTTGATGCTGCTGATAAAATCATGAAGACGATCTTCGAAAAATGTCGGTCCTATTTCATTTTTGAAACCGGGCAGTATGACGAAAAAGGCTATTACTGGGAAGAATCGTTGAAGTTTATGGGCGATAAACCTGGCGAATGGATCAATCAATATCTGATTCAACTTGGATACAAAAAGGTCGTGGCAACTGGTGAGTTCTCGACCCATCTCAGTGATCGCACACGAACCTTTTTCGTGTGTTCAAAATAACCCCTTTTTCCCCGTCTGGTTTTTGGTGGAGATTCGGAATTACGCGTAAAATAAGATTGTGAAAATATTTTACGACGGGTACGTCTTTACACTCCAAAAGCACGGTGGCATTAACCGTATTTTTACCGAAGTTTCTACTCGAATGAGGTCTGTCGCTCCTGATGTCGATCTTGTCAGATACCGTTTTCCCATCCAATCTGATTCCGTCAACCCCATGTACTGGGTTCCCAAATTGGGAGGTTTATTGCGAAGGTTCGATGGCTCTCGTCTCAATTCAGCGATCCGGGTTTCGCGTCCCGATATTTATCATCCCACCTATTATCGATTAGGGAACCCTGCCGGCGCTAAAACTATTGTAACGGTTTACGACATGATTCCTGAAAAATTCCAACATAATCTGCCCGGTATAGAATCGGTGATTCGCGAAAAAAAGAAATGTGTATTGGCTGCCGACAAAGTTATCGCAATATCAGAACACACCAAAGAAGATGCGTGTGCCTATTATGGACTGCCTCATGAGAAGGTGGTTGTTATTCCTTTGGCCGCATCAGATTTGTTTTCGAATACATCAGATCCTGAAGCAAAGGTGGAGAGATTTAAGCTTCCCCATAATTTTGTGCTTCACGTTGGCCATCGAGGGGGATATAAAAACTTTAAGATCTTAATGGGCGCATTTGGTTTATTGAGAACAAAGCCGGGTCTTTTTCTCGTGTGTGTTGGTGGGGGGCCTTGGACGACGGATGAGGAAAAAGCCATTGTTGAATTTAAATTGGGAGGGCGCATCCACCATTACCAGGATGTAAGCGATCTGGATCTTAAATTAATTTATTCAAAAGCCCAGTTATTCGTATATCCATCCCTCTATGAAGGATTTGGTATTCCGTTGCTTGAGGCCATGGCTTGCGGAGCTCCCGTTTTGGCGGCGCGCTCATCTTCATTACCTGAAGTAGGTGGAGATGCAGCCACCTATTTTGATCCCACAAATTTAGAAGAATTAGCCGATAAAATCACCGGGTTAATCGAAAACACGGAACTTCGGGCCACTTTGATCAAGCGGGGATATGCGCGTGCCCATCAATTTAGTTGGGATATCACTGCGAAAAAAACGTACAGCTTGTACCAGTCGGTGCTCTGAATTATGAAAATTACACTTATAACCCCGTGCTTTAATAGCGCAGAAACAATATCCAAAACAATTGATTCGGTTCGGGGTCAGACATTTAAAAATGTAGAACATATATTTATGGATGGTGGTTCGACTGATGGATCATTGGAAACCATCAAAGCTAAATGTCCAGATGCAATGTTGGTTTCGAAAAAAGACAACGGTATTTACGACGCATTAAATAAAGGCATTGCTTTGGCGACTGGTGATGTAATTGGCATCCTTCATTCTGATGATTGGTTCGCCCACGATCGTGTGTTAGAGGTTGTCAGTGATGCGTTTAATGAGGGTATAGATTTTTATTGTTCCAAGATTAGTTATTTTAACGAGGAGGGGAGTTATAGCCACGATTTTGGTGGAGAACCAACGCTCGAGAATAACCGGAATGAAATGTCTCTTGCCCACCCGACGCTGTATATAAAAAGGACCATCTTTTCTGATGTTGGCGAGTATGATCTTCAATATTCAATATCCTCGGACTACGATTGGTGTCTCCGTTTAATTGAAAAAAATTTTCGCTACCGTTATGAGAATAGAGTTAGTGTAAATATGCGCCTAGGTGGGGCCTCATCACAGCAAAACATTAAAAAATTTAAAGAAAACCTTAGGATTAAATGTGTTCGCTTTCCCGATCGGAAATGGGCTAATTATTTGTGGTTTTTTTTTAGTCTAGGGAAAGAGATAGTGAAATCTTTGTTTATGAAAATCGGACTTCAGGCCTTTATTCAGAGAGTTCGCTTTATGCAAGGAAAGTGTTCCCTTAATGGTTAAATATTTAAGCTATCTCTTTGTTTTTTTCCTCCCGTTTACTCAGTCTTTGACAATTCGAGTTGCCGGCCTTCCAATAAAAATTTATGAAATTATTTCGATTTTCATACTTACGATTCTTCTTTTTAATCGAAAAGGAATAAAGCTATTTGTTCCGCTTTCTCTTTTTGTTTTTTGGGGAATTCTGGTCACGGTCTTTTCATTTTTAGATTTAAACGACTATGCCATCTATCAATGGGGAGGGAGGGAAACGCCACTGATTTCCATGGTGAGCCGAATTGCTTATGCGGCCTACCATCTCATTTCATTTGGAATTATTTTCTTCATCTTAGAGCGGTTCGATCAAAAGAAAATTATTCATTTGTTTCTTGTGTCTGGTGTTAGCGTCGCTATCTATCACCTGTGCAATACCACCTTATCAATGATGATTGGGAAGGTTTTTCTCTTGCCAGGTTCGTCCGAGCAATACATTGGTCTTCCTTTGGGTCGTGCTTTTCGAAATGGAACCTTTCATGAGGGAAATTATGTGGGGCTTTATTATTTGATTTGTTTGGCTATGACTGAACTTTCAATTATAGAAACTGGAAAAAAGAAATGGTTTCGTCCTGTTTTTATTGCTGGAATTGTCGCGTCTTTTTCAACTGTTAATTACTTTGGTCTTGTGCTCTTTTATGGGATTTTTTTTATTTTTAACAGATTTCATGGGAGAGTGCTTTTGGCTTTCCTTGCGGTTTTTGTATTGATAGCAACTGTGCCCTATATTGGATCAATGACGTATAAGAAAATTGTCAGCGGAAATAAATCGGCCACGTTTTCTCGTGATCAGCGGATTTTTGCCGTGAAAGCATCGATTGGAATGTTTAAAGAGCGGCCTTTTACTGGAGTCGGGCTAGGGAACTATGGATACAACTATCCTCGGTTTTCCGATCAACCAGTTCGAGGGAAATTTATAGCTAACAACGTCTATGCTTCCATTCTCGCTGAAACCGGATTGGTCGGATTTGTTTTGTTCTTTTATTTCTTATTTTCAATCTATAAAAGAAAAGCAGAGATGAATTCTCGTC
This sequence comes from uncultured Oligoflexales bacterium, assembly GCA_964521975.1. Lineage (GTDB taxonomy): Bacteria > Bdellovibrionota_B > Oligoflexia > Oligoflexales > CAZFSQ01 > CAZFSQ01. The sequence goes on from CAZFSQ010000224.1 coordinate 3,425, forward strand.
CAATCCGAGTTCTTTTTTTATCTTGTTTTATAGCAGTCTTATTTGTTTTTAACGCATTTCCCTCGTATGAGTTTGCATTTTTAAATTTCTTTTTCGCATTAATGCTCAAGTATGAAGTGTAAAGATTGGTTTCTGGTTAATTATTCGGTCTGTTTTATTTTTGTGGTTCTTATTCCGTTTTCATTTATGAACCATATAAGAATTGAGATTGCTGAGGTTTCTATCCCTATTTTCCGGATGATTTACCTTGGCCTTATTGGAATGCTCAGTGTGCTCTTTTTTTATCTTCCTCGGCACTCTTTTAAGAACCTTCATTTTTATCTTTGGCTTCTTTTTTTAATGGGGCAAATCCTTTCGATTATTTTTTCCGACCAACCTCGATCGTCAATTCAGACTTTTATTAGTTTTATGGTCCGCGGGGCTTTCTTATTTGCAATCGTAGGGTTTTCTTTTGAAAATGGCGATGTGACAAAAGTTCTTAATGGATGGTGCATCGTGGTAGCTGTGTTAGGTGTGGTTGCGGTTTTTGAATATTTTTTTGGACGAACTATCTTCTTTCACAGTATTTTTAACGAACATAATCGTTATTACATAAATAATTTGGGGTTTACCCGTCGAATAGTGGGGTTAATCGGACATCCGCTCCCATTGGCCGTAATTGCGGCGACCTTTGTTCCAATTGCTTTAAGCCGGCCATGGAATTGGTCGTTGCGGATCCTTTTGGTGGCCATATTAATTTTGGTCATTGTTTTTGCGCAGTCTCGTAGTGGTGCATTTGTATTGCTTGTGGGACTTTTAACGTTGAGAGTTTTTAAACTTTCCGGCGCATCAAATAAAAGGATTATTTTAATCGGCCTTCTATCCTTGCTTTTCTTGTCGTTTGGTTTTTTGTTCATCCAGGATTATATCAGCCAATATTGGGGGCGAGGTATTTCTGGAGAGATTCATCGGCTTTCCGTTTATAAAATTGGTCTAATAGCACTCCAAACACATCCAATTTTCGGCTTTGGGTTGGGCGAATTTACTGATGTGTTGATAAGTGCTCGTTTGCCAAATGTTGATCCTACCGTTGTAGATAACCAATATATGCGGCTTTTAATTGAAACGGGACTACTGGGTCTAGCTTGTTATTTAATTTTTATAGTTGGTTTGATTTCAAAGATTCCTTGGTTAATGCGAAATCAATCATCTCCTGATGTTCCTTGTGTTACGGCCGCTATGATTGG
>CAZFSQ010000225.1:0-4646 GCA_964521975.1 uncultured Oligoflexales bacterium
GTCTGATCTTCCCGTTTAATCATGAGGAGAGGCAATTTCCAAAGACGGGAAATTTTTTGTAAATAATGAACCGGGGTGGGTGAGGGGATTAACGATATCCAAGGTAAGTTCTCTGGCAAGTGATAAAGTTTGTGGTTATGGTGGAGTTTTATAATTTGTTGCATGTCCCCTCCCTCGTCTATTTAAAAATAGCACTTCCATAATATTGAATAAAATGAAATAAATAGAATGATATTATTCTATTTTTAAGAAGAGATTAAGAATGTATGAAATTTGATCAACTGCAATATTTTGTTGAAGTCGCTAAGCATGAACACTTAGGAAGAGCGGCGAAGTTTTTAAAAATAAGTCCGAGTGCTATCAGTCATGCGATTTCCAATTTAGAGATGGAATTAGAGCAAAATCTTTTTGAAAAAAAAGGGAAAAGAATTTTTTTGACATCCGCTGGAAAAATTTTATATCAACGTGGGCAAGATTTATTGCGAGAAGCAGAGAATATTCAAACCGAATTACGAGGAGAAAATCAAGAATTGCGAGGTTATTTTCGCTTGGCAGCCAGCCATTTATTATCGGCAAAATTATTAGTTCCTGCATGGAATCAATTATTATCTAAAAATTCAAATCTTCGCGGTGAAATTTTATCACTGCGATCCGCAGAAATTATGACAAATATTTTAAAGGGAGAAATTGATTTGGGAATTTGTTTTAGCCCACAAACCCATCCCGAATTAGAAATGAAAAATCTTCAAACCGGAACATTAAAAATCGTGGTGCGAAAAAATCATCCTTTAACCAAATTGCGAGCTACTAAATGGGTTGAAAAAATAAACGATTATCCAGCCGTGATGCCTAAAGCCTTTCAAGGTATTGATGTTTGTGAGACACATCCCGTGTTTTCTAAATTTAATATTCAACCGAAAGCAAATTTTATTTTTGATAGTTATGAGGTGGCAACATCGCAGCTTTTAATTTCTAATCATTGGGGATTTTTTCCTGATTGGATTTTAGAAAAAAACAGCGGCGTCTGTGCTTTGCCCTTACCATTGAAATGGAATGCTCCGTATCATATCAGTGCCGTGTGGCTCAGGCGAAGGAGTTTACCGCGAGTGATCGAAAAATTGTTGGACATCATATTGAAAGCAATAGATTAAAATATTTGAAGAAATATCTTATTTTATCTTAAATATTTAAATTAATAATTTAGCAGAAATTAATTTTCTAAAAAAAAATCCGAAAAACTTATACGAGCTATGACGGAGGCGAAATGATTTCTTTGGTTAAAATATTTATTTTTTGTTTTTTATTATTTTATTGTAGCGAATCTAAAACCACAAGAAATGCGAATAAAGCCAACAGCACAAGTGCAATCCCAGCAAAAAGTGAAGAAGAAAAAAAAGACACTGATTCAGAAGTTGTTTTTGAAGACCAAGAATCTTCTAGCGAAGTTAAAGTGGAAGAAAATGAATTAGGTATTTCTATTAACGCTCCGAAAGGAATGCTGTCATTGGGGGTGACGCCTAAAATAAATGTGGAACCCCTTCGTTCAGCATTTACAACATCACTTCCAGGTAATGCTGTAATCTTGGGGAACAAAGGAGCGACAGTTAGTTTAGAAAATTCGGATGTTGAAAATAAACATTTTGCAGATAATTTTAATTTAAAATATCAAATCGCCAATAATGAAATTAAGGACAATATTGCAATTGCTATTCGTACTATGGATGATGATGGGCAAGAAACTTTAAGAGTTGTCACTCAGGGGGATATCAATATTAATAAAGGCGAAGAATTTAGTGAATTAACTTTTAAAGCGGGAGGGAAAACGATAGATGTTCAGCCTGTCGAATTATTGAACGAAAAATTGTCAGATATGGATGTTTATTTTCCATTACCTAAAAACCCACAAAAAGTTGAGTGTATGGCAGACAGTGCTTTTTCAGCCTATTTAAGCTGGGGTATTCCTGGAGGTTCGGTGGCTGCTTATAAAGTCATTAAATATAGCAGTGAAGCAGATGCAAATAGTGATATTGGGTGTAAAGGAACGATCATTGGAAGTGAACTTCCAGGAACAACTCGTTCTTATACGGTGGAATAACTTCTTCATCAAACAAAATATTATTTTCGCATTTGTTCTCGTAACAATAATTTTCCTGCCAACGATTCTCCTGGAATTGTTTGTTTTGTTGAAACACCCACTCCTGATATTCCAACCTTACAAGCTGTGTTCAGTATTGGCGGAGAAATGTTTTATGGAAAAAAATCTAGCGGTGATTGGAACTTTGAAAAAATTTCTTCCAAAGTAATTTCCAGTTTTGATATTGATAAGAACGATAATCCGCATATTGTTTGGACGGATGAGTTTAATAATACGTCTCAATTTTATTATGCTCGAACCGTCAACGGATCATTTAACATCATGGAAAATACGAGTCATACGTTAGCGGGAAATGGTTCTTTAATTTTAGATAATAATTCCAAACCACATGTATTAGCTAGCAATGGTGACAATGTAAAAGAAGCCTATTTGGATGAAAATAATCAATGGCAAGCCTCTTCTCAAAGTTTCGGCCTGTTTGATACCTTCTCAGTGAATAGTAATTTATCTTTTACGGGAAATACACTCTATGCTTTTTTAGTCAGGGGAACATATAATTTTTACACCCCATCAAGACTCGGTTCATCTTGGTCAACTTCTCTTTCAGAGAGCAGCATTTTACAAGCTAATTCAAATTGTAAAACGAGTGGAGAATTTTCATACGCCGATATTTCAGTTATCTCTGATTTGCAAGGACATTTTCATGGAGCTTTTATTTGTAAAAAGCAAAATGGAAATGGTGCTTTATTTTATTTTAATTCAGCAGATTTAACTCAGGCAACTGAGATTGAAGAAGTTGCTATTGAGAAAAATTATTTTGCAGTTGGTCATGTTAGAGCAAGAGGTATCATAAGTTTGGCTCTTGATGACTTAAATAAAACTTATATTTTATATTTATCCGGTATTAATTCACACTTTCACAATGGTTCAGACTATCCGCCTCGAATTTTAAAAATGGCAAACAATGTTTCAGGAACTTTTCAAAGTGAAACAATTTTAGAAACGGTAGATACAACAAATAATTACCTTACCAGTGCAGATATTGCTATGGATGCAAATGAAAAATACCATATTTTAGTGGGTCAGGTTTATTCAGGTGCTGGTTCGGATTATCCATTTAGTGCGGTTCATTATATAAGCAATGCGAGTGGACAAAAAGACGATTCAGTAATAAAACTTTGTGATCCAACAGATAGTAATCATTTTGGTGTATGTCATCTTAATTTTATTGGCGGCGTTCGAGTGAATGGTATGAAGTCGCGAAGTGTGCGTTAAAGTTTACCCACCCGCCTTAATCTCGGTCCAAATTTTTTCCCACAATTTAATATCATCACCCAGATCATGGATCATTTCACATTGGGATAAAATTTCAGGAGCAGGAAATAAACTTTTATTCTGTTTCAACTCATCGGATAACAGTGTGTCTACTTCTAAAATAGTGGGACCAATAAAAACATTTTTTACCAAACTAGCGTTTACTTCTTTTGTAAGCATAAAATTAATAAATTGATATGCTGCATCCAAATTTTTTGCTCCTTGAGGGATCACAAAATTATCAATTGCTAGAGTCCCACCCTCTTTTGGAATAATAAACTCAATATTTGAGCTGGGGTTTTTTCCTGCTTGCAGAGCATCCGAAGAATAGGCATGAGCTGCCCAAACTTCTCCTCGACGAATAGGGTCAAGAGGTTCTGATGAAAAAGCTAAAACATGTTGATGAGCTGTGGATAAAACTGTTTTTGCTTTTTCTAATTCAGATGGATTAACGGTGTTAATGCTATAGCCAAGAGATTTAAGAGCAATCCCCAACGCCTCGCGACTATCATCCAGTAGTGAATAATGTTGATGCAAATCTGAATGGGTTAATAAATCATGCCAACTTGTGATGGAGTTTTTATAATAATTTTTATTGATGACAATGCCTGTGGTGGTCCAACCATAGGGAAGGGAATAGGTATTCTCAGGATCAAATTCTTTTTTTAAAAATTTTGGATCAAGAAATTTTAGTTGCGTAATTTTTTCTTTTTCAAGTGGATGTAATAAATTTAATTTAGCCATAACATGAACCATATAATCTGAGGGAATAGCAAGATCATAAAGAGCTGCTCCTGCTTGGAGTTTGGCTAATAATTCTTCGTTAGAAGAATAATTAGAAAATTTAATTTTGATCCCTGTCGTCTGAGTAAAATTATTGATGATTTCTTCAGGAAGGTAATTCGACCAGATGGCAAGATGTAGCTCATTTTCATTCTGCTTATTGCAGCGACAGCCATTCAAAAGAAGTAAGAATAAAAAAATACATTTTTTAAAAACACCCGCAGTCGAACTTAATCTTCTTTCCATAGTATATTTCCCGATTCAGAGTACATTCTGCCAAAATTATCTTTGAACTCAATTTTCAAATTGACTCCATTAGGATAATTGTTTGGACTCCAATCTTCAATCGGAAATTCAATACTATTATTTGCATTCGGGTGATCCATAATTTTATCTTGCCAAGGGCTATCCTCATTTTGATTTTTAAAACTTATCTTAACTTGTTCTACTTGAG
>CAZFSQ010000226.1:0-4623 GCA_964521975.1 uncultured Oligoflexales bacterium
TTAGATTTGATGACTCCCATATTGTTATAGTGGCGGATGACTTCAACGGGTGTCATTGTGTCATGACAAAACTTAATGGCTTCATCCCCAAATCCTTTTTCTTGCAGTTTAGCAAACATTGAAAACTTCATATCAGGTTCTTCAGGAGATAAATTCACAAGGTCTTTCATTTTTTCTACAGATTTTTCTGGCATATTCATATTGAGATAGAGATTCGCCATCGCGTTGATTCGTTCAATATTTTTAGGGGCTAATTGATCAGCTTTTTCTAGGCATACTCTTGCTTCATCAAATTTCCCAAGTTTCATTAGCAAACGACCTTTTGTGTTGAGTAATTTGATATCATCTTTATCTGGATTTTTTTCAATAAGGCCAGAAACCAAGGCGATACCATCTTCAAATTTTTTTCCTTCTTCATACATATCTAATAAAATTTCAGGGCCTTTGGAACCTAGTTCTGGAAGTTTTGATTTAACAGCTTGGATGGCCTTATCTATATCGCCAGATTTTCTGTGAAAATCTAAAACTTTTTCTTTGAAGTCTGCCACTTTTACTTCTGTCTGTTTGCGAGTCATGGCCCGTGATAAATAGGGCAATGCTTGAATGGGTTTAAATGGCTTTGGAATAATTTCAACTCCACCCAACTCCTTCGTCAAGTTATCGTCGGTCACGCTTCTTTCTTTGCTGGAAGACATTAAAACAGCCCCAGCACAGCGTTTTTGCAAGTTGTCATTTTTTCTGATTTTTTGCAAAAGAGCTAACCCAGAGACTTCCTTTAATTCAACCGCGATAAGAGCCACATCTATGGCGTGATGGTTAAAAATATACAAGGCACTCCCCAGATCAGGAGCGATTAAAACCTGGATCTGATTTCTTTCTAAAAACCCCTTTAATTCCTCTAATCCTAGCGGCTTATCTTCAACGATTAAAACCTTGGATGGCATGGCAGCTTGTTGACTCACAGAAATCCCCCTAAAACTTTATATAGAATATTAAATGGAATGATTTACTTATCGACGATAAAAATAATTAGTTTAGTTTGAACATCAAAAGATTAATTCGATGGAGATTGTATAAAACAATAAAAAATTCATAATAGTATTGTGTTTTTTGTATTTTATGATTAACATAATCAGCTTATAACTATGATTTTATATCCATCCCTTTTTAATTTTTAATCCTTTTGCTTTGTTCGTCTTTCATTGATGAATAGGGGAGTTTTTTCATGTCAAAAAAGAAAGAAAAAAAAGTTAAGCCCGTCAATAAGAGTCATAAAAAAAAATTGACAAAACCTAAAAGTCAAAAGCCGACTAAAGTGGCTAAAACTAAAGCTAAGCCGGTTAAGAGTTCATTGAAAACAAAAATGAGAGTAATGGCAAAAAAAATTACGAAGGCCATTAAAAAACCCGCTAAGGTGATTGCTCCAAAGGTCATTGAAAAGCAAAAGAAAAAAGTCGAAACTAAAACTGCTCCTATTAAAGCAATTGCGGCAAAACCAGCTCCAGTTGCGACACCTGAGAAAAAAGAACTCAGCCCGCAAAAAAAATTAGCATCCAAAAATCAAATTTCTGCGAGGAAGATTAAGGAAATTGTAGAGTTTGCTCTCGATATTATTGAGTCAGAACCTGGGAATAAGGGGATTATTACCTTTTCTCATTTAGCTGAAATATTACCCCATAATAATTTGACTCCTGAAGGACTTGATCAAATTACCGCTGCCCTCAAAGAGCAAAACATCAAGATTAGTGATAGAGGAAAATTAGGTGATAAAAAAGCCGGAGCTTCTGCACTTAAAGATGGTGATGATTTTGAAGGAGGTGCGGACTTTGGTGGGGGTGAGTTAGATGATTCGTTGCTCGATTTAGATGCTTCTTTGAGTGGAGACAGCGATACTCCTGTCGTTGCTGCCGAAGATGGAGCTGAAGCTTCTGAAGAAGTTGTGACCAGCGTTGAGTCGGATATTTTAGCTAAGTCCAATGACCCTGTAAGAATTTATTTACGCAAAATGGGAAGTGTTGCTCTTTTATCACGCGAGGGCGAAGTCGAAATTGCGAAAAAGATTGAACAAGAAGAAAATTCAATTTTGAATCGACTGATTGGTCTTGAGATAGGGTTGAATTTGATCATGGGAAAAGCACAACGCTTTTTCTCTGGTGAATTGAGAATGAAAGGCTTTATCAAAGGATTCGATGATGATGAAGCTTCTGCGAATGAAGAAGTCTATGCTGAAAAAGTTAAAGAGCAGACAGAAAGGCTTTTAAAAGAATTTGCTGATTTTGAAAAAACCAAACAATCATATGCAAAAAAACCGACAGCGAATTTAGAAAAAAAATTAAACGAAAGTCGTACTCATTTATATGAAGCATTAAAGGATCTGAATATCAATCGTGGGATTATGACAGAGGCGATTGAAAAGTTTGCTGGTTATGCAAATTTGATCAAAGAAGCAGATCAGGATTTAAATTATTATTGTAACCGTATTCACATATCTAAAAATGAATTAATTAAATTTTTGACAAAATCTCCAGACGTATCTCCTTTGCCTGAAGTATCTGCTAAGGAGTGGGAGAGGGTTGTAAGAAATTGTAAGACGGCTTTAGAGAATAGAAATAGAGCTATTGCGGAAAGTTTTTTAGAAGAAAAAGAACTTTTGAAAACATTTCATGATTTAAGTCATATGCAAAGATTAGCTGAAAACGCTAAGAGGGAATTAGTTGAAGCTAATTTACGTCTCGTAGTTTCTATTGCAAAAAAATATACCAATCGTGGATTACAATTTTTGGATCTTATTCAAGAGGGAAATATTGGTTTGATGAAAGCGGTGGAAAAATTTGAATACCGCAGGGGATATAAGTTTTCTACTTACGCAACATGGTGGATTCGTCAGGCAATTACGCGAGCCATTGCAGACCAGGCTCGGACCATTCGTATTCCGGTGCATATGATTGAAACAATCAATAAGCTGATTCGTACCAGTCGATATTTAGTTCAAGAAATGGGTCGAGAACCTACGCCGGAAGAAATTGCCGAGCGAATGGATTTATCTTTAGATAAAGTCAGAAAAGTTTTAAAAATTGCTGTGGAACCTATCTCATTAGAGACGCCGATCGGTGAAGAAGAAGATAATCATATTGGTGATTTTCTTGAAGATAAATCACAGTCTACGCCATCTGAATCTGTTATGGGAAGTTCGTTGTCAGAACAAACAGAAAAAGCATTGGCAACATTAACTCCACGTGAAGAAAAAGTTTTACGAATGCGGTTTGGTATTGGTGAAAGAAGCGATCATACTCTTGAAGAAGTCGGACAAAATTTTGATGTAACTCGTGAACGTATTCGTCAAATCGAAGCGAAGGCATTACGTAAATTACGCCATCCATCACGTAGTAAAAAGTTGCGTGCGTTTATTGAGTCATAATTTTTTTCATATTTAAAATTTGATTACGATGCAAGAAAATAAATGGGCTTTCGGGAAAATAAAATACCCGGAAGTCGGTCAGTATATTTCTCCTAGAAAAGCAATGTTTCTCGCGATTCAAGTGGGCCATCAAGGCGTTGGTTTTGTCTGCCCAAATCCTCACGTAGGTGCGGTGATTGTAAATGACAAACACCAATTTCTTGCAGCAGGTGCTCATTTACAAGTTGGAAAAAATCACGCAGAGATTAATGCAATTGAAAAAATTATTAAAGAGGGAAACTCAAATCAACTTAAGCAAGCGACCCTCCATGTTACATTAGAGCCGTGTTCACATCAAGGTAGAACAGGCTCTTGTGCCAAAGCAATTGCCAAATTACCGTTTAAAAAAGTCGTGTACGGGACATTAGATCCTAATCCTAAAGTGAGTGGTCGCGGAATTAAAATATTAAAAAAAAATAAAATTGAATGCGAACATTTTCATGAATTTGAAAGTGAGTGTCAAAAATTAGCGGAAATATTTTTTTATAATATGAAATTTAAAAAAATATTTTGTGCTTTGAAAGTTGCATGTGATCCTTTGGGAAATATTGGTGTGAAGGGAAAAAGTAATGTTCGTATTACAGGAAAGCGGGATAATGAATATGTCCATTATCTAAGAATGAAATATGATGCGATAGCTGTGGGTGCTCGAACAGTATTTGCGGATAACCCAAGACTCAATGTGCGACTTTCCGAAAAAAAAATAAAACACCCGATAAGAGTAATTCTTAATGGCTCTGGCAGTTTACTTTTACCAGAAAATAAAAATTTAAATATTTTTAAAGGAAAAGCTAAGATCATCATAGCTACAGGAAATAAAAAAATAAAAAATGAGAATAAAAATGTTGAAGTTATTTATCTTAAGACAAATAAAAGAGGATTTTTTTCGATAAAAAAGTTACACCATATTTTATTTAAAAAGGGCATTTCTAGTATTTTATATGAAGGTGGTGCTGAGGTGATTGACTGTTTGCTTAAAGAAGAATTGGTGGATCGGTTTTATTTATTTAAGACGAAAAAAATAATTACTAAAACAAATGGAATTAAATTGAATCAAGCAGTTTTTGTCAAACTTGACACACTTGCAGCCGCTCGTTAGGATGGTAAATATAATTTCTTAATTTTGGAGATGGTTTTTATGGCTTTGTGTCCTTGCTGTTCTAATG
>CAZFSQ010000227.1:0-4607 GCA_964521975.1 uncultured Oligoflexales bacterium
TAGCTTTTTGCATCTTGGTGTGAGGAAACTAAAAAATGACTTAGCCAATTTTTATCTACAGATTTTGGTTGGATTCGTTTTGGAGACAATTTCTTACCCACAGTGAATGATACGTTGCAATAGAAACCGCATTAGCTAAGTTTAAACTACGAACCTCTGGTTGAAAAATAGGAATTTTAAAAGTGCGGTCTTGAAATTTATCTAAGATATACATAGGAAGACCCGACGTCTCGCGACCAAAAATAAGCACATCAACATCTTGCTCGATTTCGGTATAATTTTTTTGACCTCGTTTTGTAAAAAAAGCTAGACGTGAAGGTAAAAATTTTTCCAAAAAAATATCCAGTGAATCGTGCATTTCCATATCGACATAAGGCCAATAATCTAACCCTGCTCGCCGAACAGTTTTTTCGCTGAGTTCAAAACCGAGTGGTTTTATCAGGTGTAATCTGCAAGCAGATGCAGCAGAGAGGCGTGCGATGTTTCCTGTATTTTGTGGAATTTCAGGTTGAAATAAACAAATATGTAGATGGTTTTCTTTCACAACTTTTCTTCGGGCGACATGTATTTTAAACGAATGAGTGAAAAACAATTAACCAAAAAATGGGCTAAGATAGGTGGCCATAGATTCTGTGTCTCTTGATAAATCCATCCGAGCAGTAAACCCGCTAAAAAAGCCCAGACAGTCCAGGCATTGAGACTGCCTTCAGGTCCAATATGAAGCATTCCAAAAATAATACTTGTAAAAAAAAGGCCCAAGAGGGGTTGCAGTCCCGCTCGAAATAAAACCTCTTCACCAACACTTGATGCAATCGCTAAAAAAATGATGCTAAATAGTTTTTCTTTATCAACCATCTGACGGATATGTTTTCTTAGACTGTCATAAGAATTAAAATAAGATTCAAATAAAAACCCCGAAAGAAGCATAAGCCCAGCCCCTAGCAACGAAATTACTAAAAATTTTAGAATTTCATTCTGAGCGTTAGGTAAATAAAGATGCTGAGGAAAAGTTTGATGTATATAAATCGCCATCACCGTTCCCACGGCTGTCATGATGGAATAAATAACCGATGACATGTGAAGGAGATCAGGTGTTTCGAGGTTGTTTTCTTTTTTTTCTTGTATTGGGTCGTTCATATCGTCGTCTGAAACTACGATTGTATATTTAAACATTTCAAAATCAATGCAAATTTAATTCTACTCGTGACGAAAATTCATAATTACAATAAAATAGTTTCTTTCGTTATTATTATACTTTGTTAAGGATTTTAAATTATGACCACAAAATCTTTTTTTGAACGAACTCATAAACTTCATGAGCTGAATAAAAATCATGACAAGGATCACGTCATATTATCGGGCTGGGTCCATCGGCGTAGGGATCATGGCCAAGTTATCTTTGTCGATTTACGTGATGCGTTTGGCGTGACGCAAGTTGTTTTCGATCAAAGTGTCTCCGAGTCTTCCTATAAGCTAGCTCAAGAACTTAAGAATGAATCTTGTATTGCGGTGAAAGGCATTGTGGCACTAAGACCCGAAGGAATGCGAAATGCGGAGATGGTTACGGGGGATATTGAAGTTCATGTGAAAGAACTTCAGATCATTAATTCTTCAGAAACGATTCCTTTTCCTATTCATATGGATTCCGATGCTTCAGAAACATTACGATTTAAATATCGTTACTTGGATTTAAGAAGGCCCACTCTTAAAAATAAGATTCTATCGCGAATTAAATTTGTGCGAGAGTTTAGAAAAGCGATGGAGACGCAAGGGTTTTTAGATTTTGAAACACCGATGCTTTATAAAAGCACCCCAGAGGGTGCTCGTGAGTTTTTAGTTCCCTCGCGGATTCATCCAGGCCAGTTTTATGCTCTACCGCAGAGTCCACAACTTTTTAAACAGATTTTGATGATTTCGGGGTTTGACCGGTATTATCAAATCACCAAATGTTTTCGGGATGAAGATTTAAGGGCGGATCGTCAACCTGAATTTACACAAGTGGATTGTGAATTATCTTTTCCTACCGAAGAAATTATTTACTCTACATTTGAAAAAGTTTTGTCGCAGGCTATTCCGAATACCTTTGAACGAAAGCTTTCAACACCTTTTCCGCGAATGACATTTGATGACGCGATGGAAAAATATGGAGTGGATAAACCTGATACAAGATTTGGTTTAGAGATTATCAATCTTTCAGAGATTTTAGCAAAATGTGAATTTAGAATTTTCAAAGAGGCTCTCAGTGCTCATGGCATTGTCAATGCATTGGTATTAGAGAATGCGGAATCTCATAGTCGAAAAGATTTGGATGGCTATAGTGAACTTGTAAAAAAAGCGGGAGGTGGCGGCATCGCTTGGGCGAAAATTAAAGAGGGTCATGGTCAAGAAAGCTGGCAGTCGCCTATTGCAAAATTTTTTACAGATGAAGAAATTAAGGCCGTCAATCAATTGGCTCAACTAAAACCAGGACAAGTCATTTTATTTGCCGCCGGTTCTTATGATGCAACCAAAGCAGCATTGGGATCTTTAAGAAATTATTTAGGTGCTAAATTAAAATTGTATGATCCTAACGAATGGAAATTTACTTGGATTGTTGATTTTCCGATGTTTGAAAAAGATGCAGCGACAGGAAGATTTTTAGCGAGGCATCATCCGTTTACTTCACCCAAGCCGGAGCATCTTGATTTACTGGAAAGTGATCCGGGAAAAATTAAAGCCTCGGCATATGATCTTGTTCTCAACGGGAATGAAGTAGCAGGGGGGTCGATTCGTATTCACTCTCCAGCGATCCAAGAACGAGTATTCAAAGTGATTGGTTTGACACCTGAGTCGGCGAGAGAAAAGTTTGGATTTTTATTAGAGGCTCTTAAATTTGGAGCACCTCCACACGGGGGAATCGCCTTTGGCATGGATCGTTTAGTGATGATTCTTACGGGATCAGAGTCTATTCGTGATGTGATTGCATTTCCAAAAACCCATAAAGGTACTTGTCTCATGACAGAATCACCGGGGCCGGTAACATTGGATCAATTACGTGATTTGCATATTCGTGTGCAACTTCCAGAGTAAATATATTTAGGGAGGAAAAATTTCATATGAATTTTTTACAACATACACCGCATTTAAAAAAGTTTCTTGGTGAAGAAGCGTTACAAAAAATTAGTGAGATGGAAGCATTAGAAAATTTATTTTATCATCAGTTAGAAGAAGATGCGTTTCATGAAGGGGTTGACTTATCAGCCCTTGCTCAAGAATTAATTCTGCTTGATTTGCCTAATTTGGTATTGGCACTTGGTCGTTATTTAGGAAATGATTTTCCAGAAGATAATTTTTCGCTTTTGTTCTCTATGGGAAATGCAGCATTGTTATTAAATGAATTTTCAATTGCGGAGATGTATTTATTTAAAGCACACACACTTCAACCTAAAGAAGTGGCACCAATTTACAATCTCGCATTAATTTACTTAAAAGAAAATAATTTTTTGAAAGCTTGTGAGTGGGCGAGGCAGGGATTAAATCTTGAGATCAATCATTTTGGTTTGTGGGAAGTTTACTGTGTAGGTTTACAAGAATTGGAAAACGAAAATGCGATTAAAAAATTATTAGAGCTTGCTCACGATAAATCTTCTTGGGTGGGATTATCATTAGTTTCAGAATTAGAAGACCCGAATGATGCGTTATTAAAATTGCAGCGACTAGAAAAACTTTATCAACCTGACATGCAAGATGAGCCCTATTTACTTGAACTGACTGGACTCATGGGTATGAATGGCCAGAATGAAAATTTACTTAAAACCATTTGGAATGCCAAACATCTGGGTGGACTCAAAGACTCATGGAAATTATCCATGCATGAAATTCAAGCTCATCTTGCGATGGAACAATTTGATGTGGCCGAGAAGAAAGCAAAGATTACTCAGACAATTCCTGGTCTGTCTTCCGATGCGAAAAAGCAGATTGAAGAATTGATGAGTGGGATTGAGCAGCAAAATCCGCAGCCTTGATAAATTAAGTCGAAAATAGCGGGTCGAAATTTTCGACCTATAATTTTATTGATTTTATCTTCTAATCTTCATCAAATTATTTTTTAATCGACATTCCGTCAAAGAGTTATAAATAAAAGGAGATAAACAACCGCGAGCCTCTGCTGGAATACATTTTTTCATGCTGTTGGTTAAAACATAACCTTTCCAGCTTTGATCACATGAATTAGGGTCTGCCGCAATTGGTTTTCCAAAATTCGCCGCTCCTGGATTCTCATTTAAACATGATTTTAAAGTTTTATATGGGAATGGATTTTTGCAACCGACAGATTGAGCATACTCACAGGCTTTAAATCCATCTTGAAAATCTTGAATTTTAAAACCGGTAAAATAAGTTCCGCAAATAGGTTCACCGCGATCTTCAGAAATGTTGTTTGCGTCGGTACATTCTTTGAGAGTTTTATAGGGGAATGGATTTGAGCATCCACTGGCTCCGCTTTGAAAGCATTGACCCGATTCTCGTGAAAATAAAAATCCTGACCAATACGCCATACAGGTTACTCTGCCGCCAATTAAATCCGATAAGTCGCTTGCTTCATCTAAATTGTCAAAATTTCCTTTCAT
>CAZFSQ010000228.1:0-4588 GCA_964521975.1 uncultured Oligoflexales bacterium
AACAGAGCAAAATAAAATCGACGTTTTTTTAACAATCTTACGTGAGGTTGAGAATGATTGGAGTCTCGCAAGTTCTCAATATGCAAATTATAAAGAACCTTGGCATCTTTGGTTCTGGGGAACTGTTATCCCTCATTGGCAAGAAAAAACAGCTCGCGGAGGTGAAAATGTTTCCTTGAGTATTGTGTCTGGAATTATCTTGGTCTGGGTCTTACAAACGGTGGCTCATTTTGATGATGATGAATATCAACCCAAAGAATATCCTAACAAAAACTTTCGACCCATTGCACCATCCGAAAATTTACTTAAGGAAAACGATAAAAAGGAAATAGAAAAAAAATTAAAAGAAGGAGTCTCATTTGAAAAACTTTTTGACAATTAGTTGGATCTTGTTTTTTTCTCTCAATGCTTTTTCTGATACACCTCTTTTTCAGTATGGTGGCAAAGACTATCCATTGAAGGATCTTGATTACCATTGGCAAAGAGATTGGTATGAAGCTGAAAAGCATAACAATAATTTCTATGAAAAGTTTTTTAATAATTTTATTTCTGACGAATATTTTGCTGAAGAAGCAGCTAAAAAGAAAAAAACAAAAGAACAAATTAAAGAAACTTTACTCAAAGTTAAAGAACCAAATGAAAAAGAGATCAAAGAATTTTACGAAAAGAATAAAGAACGCATCCCTTACCCGCTTGATAAAATCAAAGCAGATTTAAAAAACATTATTGTGAATGAAAAAAAATTTAATACACAAAATGAATTGGTAGAAAAAATTAAAAAAGAACGTGGATTTAAATTACTGATATCAGAACCAACACCACCTAAATTAACGTTCGACTTAAAAGGAATCACATTTCAAGGAAGTGACTCTGGAAAAATTGAATTGGTGGAGGTTATCCCACCTCATTGTAAAAACTGTAAAGCGATGCAAGAAAAATTAATTAAAATTGTGAATCAAAATAAAACCCATCTTCGTTATTATCAAATGCTTTATAAAGCTGATGATTCTTGGATGATTCAACAAGTGGGCAATATTGGCGATGAATCATTATTTTTTATAGATGGGATTGAGTTTAAACCTGGATTTGAACATCGGTTGACCGAGATGGAAATTAAGAAACGGGTTAAATAATCTTTTTCAAAATAACTTTATTTTTCTCCACATCCGATTGATATTCAGGTGCTAAGTCTTCTTCAAGTACCACATCATATTTATACGGCGAATCACTTTCTTCAAATGCATCACGCATAGAATCAAGTTGTTGATTCGTTATTTTTGGACTTTCAATATTTTTCAGCAAAATATCAACGTCACTATATTTTTGAAATTTCTTTTTGGCCCGCGACCCAAAAATCCAAATTTCAATTTTTTGATTTTTATTTAAAAATTTTTCTATCGAATGAACAATGAATTTTTCTTCATCTGAAGTTAATCCAAATTTATTTTTTTTGTAAATTTTTCAGCACCTCAAAATATTTTTTGCACTCTTCGGCAAAGAGTTTCGCTTGATTAAAAACATATTCAGCAGCTTTCTCGCTATAGGTGTGCGTTGTATAATTTCTTGCTTTCAAAAAAATCAGCCACTGTTCTGGATTTTGAATCCACCCCTGTTGAGCCAAATCTCGAATGACTGATTTAGGAGAGTTAGATAACACACCATAATCTTCAAGCACTTTTTTGCCAACTTTCCAAGCTTGTTCAAAAGTATATTCAAAACGCTGAATCGCACCATCACGTTCACGATCATTTTGCGGCGGAGGATGCAAAGCATCGTTCAGCGATTGCAATGATTTTTCAAAGATTTCGAGAGATAATGACATGCTTAGAATATATCATAAACTAAAAATTAAAAAAATCCTTCTCATCTTACTCCCAATAAATCTTCGCCCGTTCAATCATGGATTCAGAAGAACCTTCTTTAAAAGTTTCAAATTCATATTCGATCCCACTAGGATAATCACCGGCTTTAATATTTTTAAATTCAAGAGCAAAATTTTTGGTTGTTGTTGGATTAATCGCTTCTTCTTTCCACACTGTCCCACCGATTTTTCGCCAACGAATATATGAAAATCGTTTATTGATTTGTTCCGCCAATTTACTCACCTCTTTCGTGAGCGATGACGCATTTTTTGCATACACAAAAAAACTGGGGGTCGATGCCATTTGTTTTAGGATAGAAACTTCTTCCACAAGACTGATCGTTCCCATTTTAAATCCATCATTTTTGAATTCATTGCTTTTCTGAATGAGTGTTGCATCCGATTCATCAGGTTTTCCATCACTTAGTAAAATAATTGTTTTTAAATCGTCTTGAGAAATAGATTCTTGATTGAATAAATTTTCTGCACGAGTTAACCCTGCCGAATAATAAGTTCCGCCATCATGATCGCATAAAGTTTCCTTAGCTGTTCCCTCGGAAAAAGGGTGATAGGCTATATCTTGTAACAATTCCTGACGTGTCGAGAAAAATTTTGAACTCACGGCTTTTTCTTTCTTACGCGAAGAAAATAATGCGATGCTATAATGTTTATGCTGATCCTCACCAAGAATATTAATCACCTCATTGATCGCGTCATACCTTCCACAACTTCCATTCGTATAAGGATCATTTTTTTTCATCGACGATGATGCATCGACGACAAAAGTAACATAACTTTCTTTTGGAATTGGCTCGCAAGCATTTCCTAGAATTCTTAAATTAACAAATGGTTTACCACCCAGTGCAATACGGTGTTCACCATCACCTGAAATATCTGTATTTAAACTAAGTCCATTCTTACATGACCATTGCCAACTTAAAGCAAAGGATGACTCTTCAGGGATGGGTGTTGCATTCGGTTGATCTTCTTCTTCCCTATCTGATTGGCTATCATCAATAACGATAGGAACATAATCATCAGGAATAATAATGACACTATCTTCCTTTTCTACTCTTCTTTCCTCTGCAATTTTTTCTTCTTCGCTTGGAATGTTATCAACTTCACTTACATCTTCTACAGGCTGAGCATCCTCTGATTTTTGTAAGATAGGTTCTTCATACTTTTTGGCCACAGCCTTTGTACGTCGATCACCCGCAACAAATTTTGGTGATTGACCACACGATATTAAAAATATGATGATAAAAAATGCACGCAAAATAAACATTTCAATAACTCCTCTAAGATTAAAATCCAAGTGTCTAGTTCAAAAACCAGACCTTCGTGCTATCGGAGTCAGCTATTAAAAATTTAAAAACTTATTAATTAAGATTTATTTTTTAATATTTTTAGATAGTTGAAGAAAACTCATAACCCTACTTTCCAAGGCATATTGCTCCAAGAAAAAATAGGCTCTGAAACAGGCAATCGCGTCTTTTGGAATAAACAAAATAGGCCAAAGAGTAGAAGTAAAAAATTAGGAAACCACGCCGCCAAAGGTGGGGTCATATAACCATTTTCGGCAAACCACTTAAAGCCGATAATAAATACATACACAAAAATAATCGACACAATCGCCCCTGCGTATCCTAATGACTTTGTCTGTCGCGAATCTCCAATTCCTAAGATAAGAGCAAACAATGCAAATGAAAAAATAGCAAACGGCGTGGCAATTCTTTGATGATATAAGTAACGTGCTCTCCGGTAACGAATTTCATCTCGCTTGGGATCGAGTTTCATTTTTTCAATATAGAGACTGAATTTATCCGGTGGGTAAGCTCGATAATCATCTTCAATCGTATCATTGCCAAAAATTTTATCCTTGAACACACTGAGTAAATCTATTTTGGCTTTCTCGAAACGAAGTACCGTTGATTGCGTCGAATCTTGTTTCGATGAAAGTGCCATCCCGTCTTCAAGTGATAAAAATAATTCACCGTCTTTCACTGAGCCAGAGATATTTCCACGTGGGGCGAGGAGAGTAAAATCTTGATCCACTAATCCCTTCTTCGGTGCAATCAATACATTGGTATAATTCGAGCGATCCTCTGAAACTTTTTCGGCATATAAAACAAATCCTAAAAAATCTTCTAAAAAAACTCCTGATTGAACTTTGTAACGTAGAACGTTATCAATTTCTCCTTGGGCCTTCCTCATGAAAAAATATTCCAGTTCACGTCGCCCCCATGATTCTAAATACATTCCACACCAACCTGCAATTAAATAAAAAACAAAAGCAACCTGCAAAACAGGTTTAGCAATTTGAGCAAGCGATACACCCGATGCCAGCATGGCAGCATATTCTCCATCGGCATTCAATCGACTCATCCCCACGAGAGTGCCAAATAAAAACGCCATCGGAATCGTAAAAGAAAGAAAAGGTAAAATTACAAATAAGAAAGGTAAAAAGACATTCTCAAATGTCACACCAATCGTTACAAGTGCATCGGTCATTCGCATTAATTGCGAGACAACGAGAACAGTGCTAAGAACAATAAATGCAATTAAAAATTGCGGGAGAATTTCTTTTAGAATGTAACGGTTGATTGAAAGCATTAACTAATTATAATAGTATTTCTCCAAAATACTATTGTAATGTATAAAAAATTTTTGATGTAAGTTAAATGTCATTCAATTGCTTTTGAGGCAATTTACGATAATAGTATTTAT
>CAZFSQ010000229.1:0-4581 GCA_964521975.1 uncultured Oligoflexales bacterium
GATCTAATTGGCGTCGCGAGCTTTTAATACCCGCTTCTTTGTACATGACCATCGGCATATTTTGAATTATAAATCATTCGCAAATAGAATTCATCAAACGTCGAGGCCCCCTCAGTTGATCCATTATTTAATGCAGCGTAGAGACTTAGATAGTCTTTATATTTATTACTTATAACTTCAAAATGAACTCTCTGGTTTTGGTAGGTCATTCCCATAAAATATTCCCTCCAAAATAAGAATCGGAATTTTATTAAAAAAATTTATATTATTTTTTAATTATATTTTTATATAAATACAAAAACCAAAACTTAGCCTATTTATTACAGAGAATTATCTGTCAAAATATACAAAACAAATACTCGCATGTTACAATTAGACGATGATACAAAAACAATTTTTACACATTGTGATGATTTTCTTTTTATCCCTCAACTCAGTTCAATCTCAAGCAGCAGAGGCCACAGCTTTTTCATGCCTTGTAAATTATATTGATCTCCACCGAGTTGTGGACACAGAATTTGATAAAATTTTAAGCTCCGTTACTAAACGAGCAGATAGAAAATTAATTATAAGAAAAGCGAAAGAACTTAGAGCCGCTGCTATGGAAGAGGCGTGGGCCGTCGTAGAAAAAACCTGCCAGTCAATTCAATGCACAGCCGAAGCAGTTAGCTCAATTCTGACACGCTTATTTGAAAACACCCTTGGTAAATTAATCCACGAAAGCTCTGAAAATCTTCAATATAAAAGGTTCCAAATCGCTACGGGTATGTTTATTAAAGCAACAGTAATTTCAACTGTGTTAACTACAGTTATTTCTTTTATTACAACAGGCGGATCTATTGAATTCAAAGAACTACATCAATTAATTTTTAATCCTATTAACAGCATGATTACGGGTTGGCTATATACTGCTTACGGTGGAGATTTATTGGGACAACTCATGGGTTCCAAAACATCAGCTATCGCTGCAAAAAAATTAGAAATGGCGTCGCGAAAAAATAATGAAAACGCAGATGCTGGTGAAGTTGGGCAAATTGATCCCGTAGTATTGAGAGAACTACAAAGTATTGAATCCTTTGCCCAGGCCCAAGAGACAAGAACCCTCCGTGCTAGTGAAAGAATCACGCAATCTATTTCAGCTTTTTTTGCTCCGTTTAATATCGCAGCAAAACAAGTTTTAAATGCAAAAAATTCTGTATTACAGGAAGCTGCTTATTTAAATTTTGCTAATGTCATTCTCAATGTTTTAAAAACTCGTTTTGAGTCATCCCCCGATTCACGCTATGTTTCAGAAACATTTTCGGCGGCACTCTGGGCACATATTCCAGAAGATATTTCTCAAAACGAATTATATTCTGTTCTCACCTCTCACTATCAGAAGATTAAAATAGCTATTCAAAAATTGCATTTAAAAATTTACGAGACCGAATTGACCGAAGAACTGTTTGCTTCGCAAGTAGCTCCGTTCCTAAATAAATTATTTTATCCGCAACAACTTGGTGAGCTTATTTCTCATCTGAAAGAACTTCAACAAGAATTACCCGAAGAAGAAACAGCTGACGTTACTCTTGCCTTTGCTCAAAGAAATAATCGGCTGGGGTTATTGGTGCGTCGATAAATAATTAACTCACTCCAATCTTTTTAAGAATCTTCCCTGTCACATTCTGATTAAGACCGACATACTGTCTAATTTCATTCTGTACTTTTTGTAATTGTGACGAATTTTTTAATAGCAATTTTACTTTTTGAAAACACAATTCCGCTTGCGTAATTGAAAAAGCTCCCCCACGATCTAAGAGTTCAATCGCTTCGGGTGAATTAAAATAACGTCGTCCAAAAATAATTGGTAAACTCCAAACAGAGGGTTCTAAAATATTATGTAAACCCCCTCGACCCGCTCCCACATAAGCCAAATTGCCAAACTGATAAAGCGTCATGAGATGTCCAATTTGATCGACTAAGACAACATCTATATTTTGTAAATCTGAATTATTTTTCATCTCCGACAAACGTATAAATGCAAAATGATATCGCTGCAATTTTTTTTCAATTCTCTCTAAATGCTTTTGTGAAACATCATGAGGAGCAAGAACCAAAAGCAGTGGAATTTTTTCTATCTTAAGTTTTTTCAATGTCGCTAAAACAATTTTCTCATCTTTGGGCCACGAGCTACCAATCACCCATTTTTTGCGAGGTTCTATAATAAGAGGTTCGTAATATGGGGGCTGCTCTTTCTTTTGCAAAATTTTATCGCGAATTTCAAGACTAGCATCTAATCTTGTGTCCCCCGTTACCCAAACATTATTTTTTCCTGTCTCAAAATTTGCTTTCCCATTCTCAGAAACAGAAAATATCCATCGCATTTTTCGATAAAGATGCTGATAAAACCAGCGTCCTAAAAATAATTTTTGTCGCCATGAGCTTTCTGTAAGAGTGGCCGCAACATATACTGTAGGGATATTCATGGTATCAGCTAATAAAATTAAATTGGGCCAGATATCGTTCTTAGCAACAAAAATCATTTGCGGTTTTAAAATTTGTATAAGCTCACGAATGTTTTTTTCTTCATCTGAATAAAGGTAATCTTGATAATCTGCCGATTGAAATTTCTCAACATAATTTTTAGCCGATGGTGAAAAATAAGTAAGAAAACAAGTAATGTTTTTCTTACTCGCTTTCATTTCATCTATAATCGGTTTTGCTTGGAGAAATTCTCCTGCCGATGAAACATGAAACCACCAAATATTATTTTCTTGCGGGATACTCGATCGCCATTTTTTAATTCTTAAGTTCGCCAACTTACGATCTCGAATATGCTCTCGCCAGGATGGTGAAAAAATGCTGGCAAAAGAAAACATGCATTTCACTGCTGTCCAAAAAAATATGTTATAAAAAAGCATCACCAATTTAAAAAAAGAAATTCGCGAAATAATTTTCCAATACATCTTAGTTAAAAAAATTCCAATCACCGCACCACCGATCACATCAAGAGGATAATGCACTCCCACATATACGCGACTATATCCAACGAGAGCAGCCAAAAGAAAAAACCACCACTTTCCTCGCGGGACGAGCAAAGCCAAAATCATCGCCACAGCAAATGCATTCACTGCATGATTAGAAGGAAAACTATAGCCATAATGAGCTAGCGTTTTTAAATCAACTTCTATCCCAGAAAATTCAGGTCGTGCTCTCGCAAAAAAGGGTTTAATGAATCGAAAATTAATGGCATCCGCTAAAGAAAAAACAATGGCAAAATGTAACACAGCTTTAGCCGTTTTTCCTTTTTGCCATATTGCAAATAGAATAATAAAAGGAATGACCACCATATTGACCCACCAATAGTGGTGAATCACCGTAATCCACGGCATAAAAACATCAAGAAAAGGATGGGTCAGCTTTTGGTTAATGAGTTGAAAAAGATATTGGTCAAACCATAGAATCATCCCAATATTTTACTCACATCAGAAATAATTTCCATTGGTTTGATATCATAAAGACATTGCAAAAACTTTGGATTCGTACATGGCTTTTCTCCATGCTTGCTACATGGACGACAGGAAAGCTTAATTTCCTTGACCGTCGTCAATAATCGCGACGGATAACCATAAGGAGCTGGGCCCATAAAGGTAATACAAGGAACGCCCGCTTGCTCAGCAACATGCATCAAGCCAGTATCGCTAGCAATTAACAAATTAGATTCAGCAACAACAATAGAACTTTCCATTAATGCTAATTTTCCTACTAAACTTTTACACCGATTTGTATCATTAATTCCTTCCACGATCATTTCAATGAACGTGTCATCCTTTCCACCCAATAATATGAATTTCCAATTCTTGGGAGATAAATTAATCAACTCAATCCAATAATGAAGTGGCCATCGCTTTAAAAAATAGGATGAAGAAGGAGCAAGAGTAATTATTTTATGATCCTTTGAGACATTCAATTTTTTCCCTGTAAAAAATTGTGGTACATCTGGCAATATGGGTTCAATTCCCCATTTTTTTAACGGAGCCAACAACGACAATTGACCAGCATTGGGTATGGGATATAAATTAATTCTAAAATAAAAAAGTAAAATACGTTTCCATCTCAATTTGGATCGCCGAATAAATTTTATTCTATTCAGCCATCCAAATATTTGCCACGGCCCTAGCAATAAAAAAATCATCCCCCTTGACCGCACGTTATTATGTACATCGTAAATATGAGTGTATTTTTCTTTTCTCAGCAAAAAAAATAAGTGAATAAATTCTTGCAGCGATTTTTTATTTTTAATGGAAAAAACTTTATCAACCGCAGGGTGATGTTCCATAATGGGTTTAAATTCTTCTTTGGTAAGCCAATGGATTTTCGCATTTGAAAAATGATGTCTAAGCACTGACGGGACACTTAGACATTGCACAATATCACCAAAGCTAGAAAAACGCAGAATGAGAATTTTTGTCTTGTTCACTTCTTAAATCGTACTTTTTGTATGATAGAAAGTCTATCATAGACTCCCTATCATCTACATTCCAACCCTAAAAACTACGCATTCCAATCAATTTATCTATAAGCACTTCCATCGAAATTAAA
>CAZFSQ010000230.1:0-4581 GCA_964521975.1 uncultured Oligoflexales bacterium
TCTTTATTACCTAGATTCAATAATGCAGAGGCTAAGTCTTTCATTTAAAGGGTGGACGAAAGCAAAATCTGTTTTTGATGAAGCCAATACAAAAATTAAAGATCAACAGGGTATATCTGAGGAAAATAGAAATGCTTATTTGGAAGCTCCAGTTAAAAACTTAGAACAGAAGACAAAAGAAGTGATCCAAGGGCTACAAGCATTGCAGTGGACGGATGGAGTTTTTGAAAAAGTTGAAAATGAAAAAGGCTTTCCATATAATTTTATCGGAAAAAATAATGGAGGGTACTTGGAAACAGAAGTTGGTCTTCTCAAAGAATTACACAATATCGTGATAAGTAGCAGTCGTGATAACTCAACTCAATATCCAAATCTTCCTGAAATTAAAAAAATGAAAGAAGATTTAAGTACAAGTGTTTTTATTTTATTGACAGATATTGAACAAGCCAAAATCAACACGAGTGAATACCTTCAAAATCTCAAGAAAGAATTGAAAGAATTTTTAGCAAAATAATTTTTTGCATCTTTATATATAAGTGCTACTATGACAATGATAGGTTTTTGGCACTTTTGTATGTGCCGCAGGACCGATGCTAAACGTCTAGGAGCCAGATTCCTTGGGCGGTGTGCAAGCCCTCCGCTTTTAAGCTGTAGAGGGAAGCCTAAAGTCAAAGTCGATGGTATCCACCTTTAAAAAGTGGGTCCTTCGAGCCTCAAGGGTGCTAAAAAGCCTATCGTTATAAAAAAATATATGACGCCATCACTATCGAATGTAATTCAAAATCTTAAGCCATCCCCAACTCTTGCTCTTAATACTCTTGCGAAAGAATTAGAATCTCACGGGCAGAAAATTTTTAATTTTACGGTGGGTGAACCTGATTACCCAACGCGACAAGATATTGTTGATGTGGCGATTCACTCATTAAAAAAAGGCAAAACAAAATATGGCCCTGTGGGGGGCGGTGTTGAATTGAGAAAAGCCGCAGCCGCAAAAATAAAACGTGATCTTGGATGTGAAGCTAATATCAATTCTATTGTTTTTGGATTGGGTGCGAAAGAAATTTTATTTCATACATTCTTAGCCGCTCTTAATTCTGGAGATGAGGTAATTTTGCTTGCACCTTATTGGGTGAGCTATGCCGATCAGATTATCGCTGCGGGTGGTAAGCCAGTTATTATTAATTTAGATTTAAAAAACAAAAACAGGATAGATCTTCAAGTAATAGAAAAATCAGTCACAAAAAACACAAAAGCAATCGTAATTAATTCTCCTAATAATCCATCAGGATATGTTTTCCGTGAGGAAGAATTAATTTTATTAGCCAATTTTCTTCATGATAAAAACTGGTGGATTATCTCGGATGAAATTTATGAGTCGATGATTTACGAGGGAAAACATATTTCTTTGATTCAAATAAATCCAAAACTGCAAGATAGATTTATTTACATTAATGGTCTGTCCAAGGGTTATGCGATGACCGGATGGCGAGTGGGTTATGTTTGGGGACCAGATCCAATAACAAAGTTGATTAAGAATTTGCAGGGGCATAGTTCCACTTGTTTACCGCCTTTCATTGAAGAAGCCGCGACGTATGCGTTGCAACAAAATAAAAATTTTATGGAAAAAGAATTTTTAGAACTCACGGAAAAAAGAAATTTTGCTCTCGATTATATTCAAAAATCAATTTGTAATATTGATGTCATTCAACCTGAAGGTGCATTTTATTTATTTTTAGATTGTCGCAAGTGGCTCAATAAATATTTCCAAAACAATTCGTCGATGGCGTTATCTGAAAAATTGATTCGAGAGTTCGGTGTTGCCGTTGTCCCAGGGGAAGCCTTCGGGTATTCTGGTTATTTGCGATTATCGTTCGCTCTAGCTAAAAAAGATTTAGCGGAAGGGTTGAAAAAATTAGGAGAAGCATTTCATGCTGCATGAAGTTATTCAAAAGATACGAGAAAATCTTCAATCAAAATTAAATGAAACAATCAATGATTCTCAATCGGTTGAAAATCTGCGGGTACATTTTCTAGGAAAAAAAGGAGAAATTTCTTCTCTCTATGAAAAATTGCGAGAGCTTTCCCCGGAGATGAAAAAAGATGCGGGCAAACTTATTAATGATATTAAAGTTTGGGCTGAGTCGGAAATTACGAATCTTAAAACTAAAGTTGAAGCGGACGCTCTTTCTAAAACAATGTCGCAGGAAAAAATAGATATTACATTACCCACGCAAGCATTATCTCCAGAAGGAAGCTGTCACCCTGTGACGTTGATGCGAATGGAACTTTTAAATGTTTTTCGTTCGATGGGGTTTTCTGTTTTTGATGGACCAGAAATTGACTATGATTTTTATAATTTTACGGCACTTAATATCGGTGATCATCACCCTGCTCGTGATATGCAAGACACTTTTTATATTGATGATGCAAAAGAGAAGTTTTTATTACGAACACATACATCCAATGTGCAAATTCATACGATGCTGCAAGAAAAACCCCCGATGCGAATTGTCGCACCTGGTCGCGTGTATCGTTGTGATTCAGATATGACACACACGCCGATGTTTCACCAAATTGAAGGATTCGTTGTGGATGTTAATATTTCAATGGCCCACCTTAAGGGGGTGATGGAATATTTTTTGAAAAAAGTTTTTGGCCCTCAAGTAAAAATTCGTCTGCGTCCAAGTTATTTTCCTTTTGTGGAGCCGGGTGGTGAAGTGGATATGCTATGTGTGTGCTGTAATGGACAAGGGTGTCGCACGTGTAAATCAACAGGTTGGCTTGAAGTCGGTGGTTGTGGCATGATTCACCCTAATGTATTTGAGGCTGTGAATATTGATTATGAAACTTATTCAGGTTTTGCTTTTGGGTTTGGTATTGATCGACTTGCGATGCTTAAATATTCTTTGCCTGATCTTCGCCAACTTTTTGAAGGCGATATAACATTTCTCAAACAATTTTCTATTTAAAGGACAATTCCAATGAAAATTTCTCTCCATTGGCTTTCTGATTATATTGATATCAAAAATTATTCTCCTGATGTGATTGCAAAAGTATTAACGGATTTGGGGCTTGAGGTTGAGGCTATCGAACATATAGGTAAACTTGATCCCAATATTGTTGTTGCTCATGTTTTAACGGAGATGAAACATCCCAACGCCGACACACTGCATTTATGTACCGTGGATGATGGATCGGGTCATGGGCCAATACAAGTTGTTTGCGGTGCTCATAATGTCCGCCAAGGATTAAAAATTGCTTTTTCCAGAGTGGGGAGCACATTACCCGATGGTATGAAAATTAAGGAAGCCAAACTACGCGGAGAACAAAGTTGTGGGATGATTTGTAGTGAACGAGAATTGGGTTTATCAGATGAGCATGGAGCTATATTAGAGTTGCCACTGCATTTAAAAGTGGGTCAACCTATTCAAGAGGCATTACAACTAGAAGATCATATTCTTACTCTTAACGTAACTCCCAATCGAGGAGACTGTCTCGGATATTTAGGTGTTGCTCAAGAATTATCAGCGAAGTTAAAAATTCCTCTCAAAAGACCGAACCTATCGAATCCTGAGTCCAAAGTTCAAACTAAAAATATTCTAAAATTACAAATTGAAAACCATGAAGATTGCCCACGCTTTGTTGCTCT
Organism: uncultured Oligoflexales bacterium; assembly: GCA_964521975.1. Taxonomy (GTDB): domain Bacteria; phylum Bdellovibrionota_B; class Oligoflexia; order Oligoflexales; family CAZFSQ01; genus CAZFSQ01. Next base: position 3,650 of record CAZFSQ010000230.1, read on the forward strand.
TTATGTCAAAAATATTTCCCCCGTTGTGTCTCCCGAATGGGTCAAGCGACGTCTTGAAAAAAACGGAATGCGAGGCGTGAATTTAATTGTTGATGCAACGAATTACGCAATGCTCGAATGGGGGCAACCTAATCACGCTTATGATGTGCGAGATATTGCAGGTAATAAAATTATTGTTCGTTCTGCAAATGACAATGAACTGATAGCAACATTAGATGGTAAAAAGCACCAACTTAATTCAGGTGATATTCTTATCAGTGACGAAGATGGTCCTGTTGGCTTGGCAGGAGTGATGGGAGGAGAGCAGTCTGAAGTTAAAAACGACACATCAGAAATTATTCTTGAAGTGGCAGCGTTTTCTCCTTCGTCTGTAAGAAAGACTTCTAAGAGACTCACCATTCATACAGAAGCGTCACACCGATTTGAACGAGGAATTAATATTGATGTTTTGCCGCAAGTTGCAAGACGTGTTGCTCATTTAATTTTTTCATGGAGCCAAGAATTAAAATCGCAGGGCATCGAATGTAAAATTCCAGAAATTGCGTCGGATCTTGTTGAATTTTATCCTAAACCGACGCAACCATCTCGCATCGCTCTTCGCGTTAAAAAAGTGCAGCAAATTATTGGCAGTCGGGATATTTCAGCAAATGAAATTAAGGATATTCTTTCTGGGTTGAACATTCATCTTATGGATCAGGCAGAGGATCGAATGTTATTTGAAGTTCCTCTTTCGCGTGGTGATATTGTACGAGAGATGGATTTAATTGAAGAAGTAGCTCGTCATCGTGGCTATGATAAGATTCAATCAGAACTTCCTAAAATGAGTTTATAAGGTATTACTGAAATTGGTTTTATTTCTTATTTAGAAAAATCAATTTCCAGTTTAGCGATATTGGCTTTTCGCGAAACGATTCAATTTCAATTTTTATCTA
>CAZFSQ010000231.1:0-4535 GCA_964521975.1 uncultured Oligoflexales bacterium
CATCGAAATTAAACCTATATTATCTCCCCCATCGGAACACTCGCTCGCCTGTAAATATTGATGTCTTTGATTATTTGGACACCATGATTTTCCTGACGTGGGCCCATGCAACTGTAAAGAAGAAATATCCTGTGTTACAGCAACGTGAGACAACCCATTGGAGTTACCTATAAATAAGTTAGCATTCTTCATTAAATATCCCATTTCACGTAAATTTAATTCAGGGGCCATGTACGTTGGAAAGGAAGTTTTTCTCATCATTTTTTCCACTAATTCATGCTCACCAGGACCCCAGAGCCAAATAATCTTAGCTTGCCAATTCATGATCAACCAATCTGCAAGACGAATATAATTTTGAGCTGGCCACCTTCTAACTTTTCTCCGATGGGTTGGACTTAATAATATAATTGGATCTTTTGATTGAAGAGGAGGGTGAGTTTTAAAAAACTCTTGGACCTTCACTTGATCTGCATCGGTTATATCTAAAAATGGCATCGTATGCGGAACAGGAATATTTAACTTCTCCAGCATCATATTTTTTTCTATCGGCACGTAATGAGATGTTACCTCTGGCTGAATAAAAATTTTATTATAGGCCCAAGACCTTCCACCTCGATAACCCATACGCAATGGGGCCTGTGTTGCAAACGTAAAAATAGCACTTCGTGGATTATTCATCAGATCAAACACTGCATCGTAATTTTCTTTTTTTAAATCTTTTAATAATTGAATAGTCCCTGTGATATTTTCTAATATTCCATCCCACTGATTATAAATAATATGACGATCAATCCAAGGTTTCCCTGGCAGCACTTTTTTTCCCATGCTATGCGATAAAAAATGCAATTCTATGTCAAGAAAATTTTCTTTGAGATTTTTAATAAAAGGAGTGGTCAGCAAAATATCACCAAGCTGTCTTAACTGAATCACTAAAACTTTTTTCATTTAACTTGATCGCTCTTATTAATAATTAAAATAAAATTTTCTTTTTGGAGGCCCTCTATTTTTGAAAAATCTTGCTTAAAATCATTCACGGTGCCGAAAAAATAAGACTCATTTTCTCCAGAAATATCTAATGCCAAAAATATTTCACGATTGTTCTCTAAATTATCCAAACATAACTTTAATAAACTTTTTAGCCGATAGGGAGCATCCATTAGAATGACAGGATATTTTATAGGAGTAATTTTTTGTTGAAATTCTTTTTTTCTTTCTTCTTCTTTTTGAGGTAAGAAACCATAAAAGAAAAACTTCTCTAAGGAAAATGGGCACACAGATATAGCTGAAGTTATAGAACTTGGTCCCGGCACAACTTGCAAACCTGCTTTACTTTCAAAAGCCAATTGCACCAAATCTAAACCTGGGTCACTTACACTCGGCATCCCTTGATCGCTCATATATAAAACAGTTTTTTGAACTTTTAAATTCTCACAAATTAGTTCTTTGATGTGTATTTCATGATGTTCAGAAAAAATTTGAAATTCGCGATGAATTCCTGCTTTTTTCAAAACCTTCCTTGCCCCTCTAGCACCCTCAAAAACAACAAGATCAGCAGATTGGCAAAAATCAAGACTACGACGAGGAATATCCTCATCACACCCAATAGCATTACCAGCAATTACGAGTTTGCCTTTTTGACCTTGGGGAGTTATTATTTTTAACATTCAGATTTTGAGTCCTTCGGGAAAAATGAAAAAATTATAAACCATATTTACAAATATTTGAGCAATGAACAACCTTATCAATAAAGAATTACCAAAGCATGTTGCGATCATCATGGACGGTAATGGTCGATGGGCTAAGGAAAGATCACTCCCTCGATTTTATGGTCATAGTCGAGGTGCTCAACGAGCCAGTGATATGATTGAAGCCTGTCATAGCCTAGGCATTCCCAACATCACCTTATTTGCATTCTCCGAGGAAAATTGGTCACGCCCTATCAGAGAAGTAGACTTTATTTTTTCTCTCGTTGAAAAATATATCAAAATGAAAGTCTCTCAATTAGTCAATGAGGGCATCCGTTTTCAAATGATGGGAATGAGAGAAAATATTCCTAAACGCTTATTAGACACCATTGAATTCGCTGAAAAAGAAACTCTGCATGGTAAAAACATGAATTTTATTTTAGCCATGAATTATAGCGGTCGTATGGATTTAACCTGTGCGATGAAAAAAATCGGCGAGAAAATTTTTTGTCAGAAACTTGATCCTAAAAACATTACTCCTCAACTCATCCAAGAGAATCTTATGCTCCCTAAACTTCCAGAACCCGATCTTTTAATTAGAACAAGTGGCGAAGAACGCATTTCTAATTTTATGTTGTGGCAGCTCGCCTATACTGAGTTTTATTTTACAACGACACACTGGCCTGATTTTTCAAAAAAACATTTCATGGAAGCTCTTCAATCATTCCATCAACGCGAGCGACGATTTGGAAAAATTGAAGATCATGCGATAGAAAATGGCCTTCCGCCACCTTTGATGGTTGATTCAACTCTATGTTAAAAACCAGAGTTATTACAGCAGCCATCGGTCTTCCTGTTTTAATGATTTTATTGGCTGTTGGTCCTATATGGCTCAATGCTTTTTTATTTTTAGGTTGTGTCATTATCTCGACTTTTGAAACTGCTCGCATGTTATTTCCAAGGCTTTGTTTTAGCCAAGATCTCGCCAAAAACTTTGGTATGAATGAAAATATTCCTATGAAAAAATTATTTGGCAGTATCTCTATTCCTGAGGGATATGACTTTTTAATTTTCTCATGCGTTGTTTTAGCTATATGTTTATTTCTTCCCTCAGCATTACAAAATTATGATGCTGCACGCGGAATGATTATTTTCGTTTTTCTTGGAGCTTGGCTTCTCGGTACATTTAGCACTTCGGTTTTAGATACAGGGATCATGCGATCCGTAGCATTTTGTGCTTGTCTAACTTACGGGGTTTTACCTTGGCTTGCTGTTTGGGATTTATATTTACTAGGCCAGGGTTCTCGTTATGTAATTTTTTTACTCGCTGTTGTTTGGTGTGGTGATACGGGAGCTTATTTTGGGGGACGATCCTTCGGCAAAACTCCTCTCTCATTACGATCACCCAAAAAAACATGGGAAGGTGCCTTCTTTGGTGTTGCAGGAAGTTTGATGGGTGGGTTTTTAACTCATTTATTTTACGCTTTATCATTGGGTAGCTCTCGCAAAATATTTTTCGCCTCCATCCTTGGTGGTATATTTGGACAGCTTGGTGATTTACTTGAAAGTTCCATGAAACGATTTTGCCAGGTGAAAGATTCAGGTGAATTATTACCTGGACACGGTGGTTTTTTAGATAGAGTCGATGGGTTATTGTTCGCAGCCCCTCTTATTTGGTTTATTCTTTTTCATTTAGAAAATTAATTTAGGAAAAATACATTGCAAGAATTTTTAAGTCATCCCATTATTTCCTCTGTTGCTCTTCTCACAATTTTAATTTTTATTCATGAGCTTGGACATTATTTAGTTGGAAAATATTTTGGTGTTGGTGTTGAAATTTTTTCTATTGGTTTTGGACCGACTCTATTGCAATGGAAAAAAAATGAAACAACTTTTCAAATCGCCGCGATTCCTATCGGGGGTTTTGTCAAATTTTTTGGAGCACACCCCTCAGAAGAAATTCCATCTGGACTTGATAAACTTGGTCTTTTACAAGCTCCTCCTTGGCATCGCATTTGGATCGCCCTAGCGGGGCCACTTGCTAATCTTATCCTCGCATTCTTAGCTTTTTGTTTGATCGGGTTAATAGGTATCCAAAAACTTCCAGCTACTTTGGGACAAATTTTACCCAACAGCGTTGCCATGAAAGCAGGGCTAAAATCTGGAGATGAAATTCTCGCGATTGATAATAAACCCATCGAGGGGTGGGAAGATTTACGCGAAATTATTTCTTCATCACCAGACAAAAGATTGATTTTCAAAATTCAGAGAAAAAATTTTTTGACACAAAAAGAAGAGTTAATTTCGATTCCGATTATTCCTGAAAAAATTTCCCAACCTCATTCCCTTGATCCATCAACTAAAGAGGCTGGTCGTGCTGGTTTTGCTTTAGGACAAGTTCCTCCTATTCTCACCGTTACCGATCAAATTCCATTTTGGCAGAATAAAAATATGACAACTGGTGTTCGTATTAAAAAGATCCAATGGCAAAACCAAGACTATAAAATTCAGAGCTATGATGAATGGAATTATTTATTTTCTCTTTTCCAAAACTCTCTTGACATACAAGAATTTGCAGTCGAATTTGAAACACCGCAAGACAAAAAAAATCTTAGAACATCTATTCTAAAATCAGAAATCATGCAGCTACCTTCTATTGGAATAACCGACAGTCAACTCACGATTCAAAAAATGGGTGATCAATGGAAAAACTTATTTATTTGGGGTGATGTGCTTTTAGAGTGGAATCAACAAAAAATAAAATCAGTTTTTGATCTCCAAGAATTCATGAGTCAGACAAAAACGGATCGCGTCAATATAAAAGTTTTACGACAAGGTGTTCCCATCGTG
>CAZFSQ010000232.1:0-4517 GCA_964521975.1 uncultured Oligoflexales bacterium
TTCTTAATTTTAGAGTTTAAAATCAAAAACTCTCCCGCATATTTTTCTTTCAAAAAAGGCTTGTTCGTCCAACGTGATGCTCCAAGAGCACTTATAAAAACAATTTTCTTCACTTGTTTTTTTTCACAAGCTCCGATTAAGTTTTTTAAATTTCTTAAGTTCTTGGATATTTTATTGGATGAAATATCCCAGCTGACTTTGGACTCATCGGGACCGATGAGCGTATCTTCCCAAGCCAAATGCACCACAGTTTCTATCCCCTCTAAACACCCCTCGATTTGATCTATGCTGAATAGATCCGAACAAACGGGAAATATATTGGGCAAGGGTTCTGGAAGTCGATGATGATACATGCTACATACATATTCGTTTTTATCTGAAAGTAACTGCACTAATTTTCTTCCCACAAAACCCGAAGACCCTGTGATTAAAATATGTGCATTTTGGCGTTTAATATCTTTCATATAACTAAATCATAAATCTTTTTTAAAGAACTTGCAGCATCAAACCATGACCACGATTTTTTTTCATTCTTAGAATTAGTGGGGCCTTTCGGCATTTCCTTCATTCCTTCTAACCATTCTTCTAAACAGTACGGGTCATTGACACCGACACCTAACCCACTTCCTAATTCAAGAACTTCTTCAATGGCAGAGCCCTTAGAAAATAAAACAGGTACTTGATATCTAATAGCTTTGGCCACAGGTAAGGAAAATCCTTCATAAAGAGAAGGATGAAGATATAAATTAACCCGTAAAAAAAGTTCTTCTATTTTTTCTTCGGAAATATTTTCATATAAGATAAGTTTTCCATTACTTAGAAATTCTTTTCCGTTTTCAAAAAACCATTTCTTTCCCTTAAAATCCGTTACCAGATGAAAAATATAACTGCTGCTTGATGGAAGGTTCTTCAAAAGCTTAAGAATTATTTCGAGGTTTTTATATTTTTCAAATCGACTGATTGTTAGAATATGGGTGGTGGTACTTAATTCTTTTATGAATCTCTCCTGTTTTTCGATGAGGCCATTATGCACCACATGAATTTTTTCTTCTAACTTTGGAAATCTTTCTAAAATTTTTATTTTTGTCCACTGCGATACCGTAGTTATTGCGTCCGCTCGCTTAGAAATAATGGGAAATAAAAACTTAAACGTCAGTGCTAATTTTTTAGAAACTTTATCCGGGCATAAAAGCGGAATAATATCATGAACCGTGAGTACGAATTTCCATCCATACTTTTTTTTAATTCCTTCAGCAAAAATCCAAGGGAGATTTAAATTTCCCATACCATGCCAAATTTTTTTTCTTCCCAAAATTGTTTCATGTTTTTTATTTAACTCATAAAATGCTAGGTCGGGCCAAAAAAATTTATTTGAAAATAAAATTTTTTTTTCTATCTCAAGAGAATGATTTTTGACAAAAGAAAACCTCGCACCAATGTCTTCTTTTTTTCCAACAAGAGCATAATTTTTTAATAAATACTTTGTTTCAAGGGCGTGACCTAAATGGTCAACAACTTCTGAAATCCCCGACGCCTGTCGCCAGAGATCAAAATTATCCCAAACAATCGTTGGTTTTTCTAAATTCTCGCTTATTTAATTTCTTCCAATGAATCGGATAAAAGTGACACAGTATTTTTATCGACAAAAAGCATCCCTCCCTTTGTCGAATATTTTAAGTTCTCTCCATTTTCTTTTTCAATGGTAACTTCACCTGGTTTAAGAGAGCTTGAAAAAGCCGTGTGTAAATCCAGAACTCCTAAGTAACCAAGACTTCCTGGCACTTTAATTTGCTTGGCAAGACCAGAAAATAACTTTTTAGAAGGGGTTAAAACTTCTAATTGCACTTTTTTAGATTCCTTTTAAGTTAGTTTTTTTGCAGCCTCAAGCACATCCTCAATGGAACCGGCCATCAAAAATGCTTGTTCAGGAACTTTATCATGCACCCCATCACAAATTTCTTTAAACCCACGAATGGTATCTGCAATCGACACATATTTTCCTGGAATTCCTGTAAACTGTTCCGCAACTGAAAATGGCTGGCTACAAAATCTTTGAATTTTTCGTGCTCTTGCCACAACTAATTTATCTTCATCAGCAAGTTCATCCATACCCAAGATAGCAATAATATCTTGAAGATCTTTATACCTTTGTAAAATTCTCTCACATGATCTTGCCGTATAATAATGTTCTTCACCCACAGTTTTTGGATCCAAAATCCTTGACGAACTAGCCAACTGATCGACCGCAGGATAAATTCCCATCTCAGCAATTCTTCTTTCTAATACAACTGAAGCGTCCAAGTGAGCAAATGTTGTCGCGGGAGCCGGGTCCGTATAATCATCCGCAGGAACATAAATCGCTTGTACTGATGTAATCGAACCATTTTTTGTTGTTGTAATTCTCTCTTGCAACTCTCCCATTTCTGATGCAAGGGTTGGCTGATAACCCACCGCTGAAGGAATACGTCCAAGAAGAGCCGATACTTCCGAACCTGCCTGAGTAAACCTAAAAATATTATCAATAAATAATAATACGTCTTGCTTTTCTTCGTCTCTGAAATATTCAGCAACAGACAATGCTGTTAAAGCTACTCGTGCTCTCGCTCCTGGTGGTTCATTCATTTGACCGAAAACTAATGCTGTTTTAGATAATACCCCAGAATCCTTCATCTCGTGATAGAGGTCATTTCCCTCTCGCGTTCTTTCCCCCACACCACCAAAAACAGAAAACCCACCGTGCTGTGTTGCTACGTTATTAATCAACTCAAGAATAACAACGGTTTTCCCTACCCCAGCACCACCGAATAAACCAATTTTCCCACCTCTCGAAAACGGGCAAAAAAGATCAATAACCTTAATTCCCGTCTCTAACATTTCTACCTTAGTAGATAGTTGTGTAAATGCTGGAGCTGATCGGTGAATCGGATATTCTTTTTTGGCGTTCACTGGTCCAGCTTCATCAACTGGCAATCCTACAACATTTAATATTCTTCCAAGAACTTCTCTACCCACAGGAACAGTAATTTGTTTTTTGGTATTTAAAACATCCATCCCACGTTTAAGTCCATCGGTTGTATCCATCGCAATGGTTCTCACCACATTTTCACCAAGATGTTGTGCCACTTCTAACACCAATTTCATTTTCCCCTGTCCACCTAATTCGTTATCGACCGAAAGAGCATTGTATATAGCAGGTAATGCCCCATCTACGGTTGAAAACTCCACATCAACAACCGGTCCCATAACTTGGACAACTTTTCCATTCATTGCTTCCTGTATTACATTTGCCATTTTTATTACTCCTAAAATTAAAGTGCCTCTGCACCGCTGATAATTTCTATTAACTCTTTGGTAATAGCCGCCTGCCTTGCTCTATTGTAATCAAGCGTCAATTTACGAATAACTTCCTTCGCATTATTGGTGGCTGAATCCATTGCTGTCATTCTTGCTCCATGCTCACTAGCTTGGGCTTCCAACAACACACGATAAAGAATGGTTTGAATATAATGTTCCACTAAATTTTCAAAATAATTTTTTTGATCGGGCTCAATCGTAAAATCATTAAAACTTGACTGTGGGGAATTTGATATAAAAGGATAAATTTTTCTTATCTCTGGCCTTTGCGTTAGTGCTGATTGAAATGCCGTATATACCAACCAAACTTCTTTAACACCCTCATCATAAACAGCTGAAATAATTTCCTGACTGTATGCTTTAGCTTTTTCTATACTTACTTTGTCGATCGCTTTTTCAATCGACTTCTTCATCACCCATTTTTTCTTATTACAAAATTGAGTTGCTTTTTTTCCCCAAGCCCAAATTTCATAACTTTCTTGATTTAGTTTTTTTTCGCCTAACCAATTTTCAAACCGTCTCAATAAATTTGTGTTCATACTTCCACATAATCCACGATCTGTAGAAATAAGAATAAAAACACTTCTCCCAAATTCTTTTTTAGCAAGTAATGGGTGATCGAAATCTTGAAAATTAGAATTCATCACACGATCAAACATTTCTTGGCTTTTTTGTGAATAGGGCTTATTTTGATGCAAAACATTATTAGCTCTCGCAAATTTTGCTGCTGAAACAAGTTTCATTGCTCGCGTAATCTTCTGCGTATTCTTAACGCTTTGAATTCTTCTCTTCGTATCTTTTAAAGAAACAGCCATCTATTTTCTATCTAACCTCGAAAAGTTTTTTCAAATTTTTCAATTGCACCCTTAATTTCGTTCTCCACTTCATCCAGTTTAGCCCTATTTCTAATCTTCGTTGTAAGTGTCTCATGATTTGTTCTAATAAATTGCACAAACGCTTTTTCCCAATCATGGATCTTATTTACTTCATACTTGTCAATAAAACCGCGTGTTGCAGCATAAATCACACAAACTTGAAGTCCTACATCCATCGGTGCATATTGATCTTGTTTTAATATCTCAATCAACCTTACTCCCCTAGAAAGAGTTCTCTGCGTCGCTGCATCTAGATCAGAACCAAACTGAGCAAAAGCTGCTAATTCT
>CAZFSQ010000233.1:0-4515 GCA_964521975.1 uncultured Oligoflexales bacterium
CGCGAAAGAAAATCTTTTTCAGTGCCGTGATTAGAAAAACTCCATGGTGATTTAGTTGTTGGTGAATATTTGTTGTCGTCTTTGCTGCACGAAACTATTAAAAATAAAAATACTGTTGGTAGAATAGTTAATGCTTTCATGTGTCCTCCTTTAAGAAAGTCTTGAGTTATAAACCCGTTGACAAAAATAATAACTAACATAACCTGAAAAAGCATTAAATTTTTAAAGGCTATTTAATACTAAACATATATGTCTTCTATGCTTAGACTAATCGTATTCAATATTCTTATTTTACTTATTTCCTTAGAAGCTTTTTCTGCTTCTGATTGTTTTCAACAATACGTTCAAAAAACAAATTACGAACATCAAAGTGCATTGTCACAATTAGATTTATCACAACCGATAAAATCTGTTACATCACGCGGCACTATTTTAATTGTTACATTTCAGGATAAAAAAAAGTTTGTTCTCCGTTTTCATGACACCCAACAGGAAAAAAATTTTGAACTTTTTATTTTAAATCTTTTTACCGACTATAAAAGAATTGCATTTATTCCAACTCAAGAAGTCAAATTATCGGTTCGACAATTTAGAGAAATTTTAGATAAATTGAATGAAAAAACGTGGAATGAGAGATATCAAAATGGAAAATTGAATTTAAAGTTCATCACTGCATATCCATTTGTTGAGGGAGATATCGGTTCTGATTATTTAGAAATGGAATTTCCAGGGGTAAAAAAAGATTTAGTTCTCTGGACAAAATTACCCGACCCCATTAAACGACAATTAAGTGACGCTTGGGTTATGTCATATATCTTTGGTGTTGAAGATTTTTATTTTCAAAATTGGATGATAAACAATGATCTCATCATTGTTTTTGATTTTACGATGCTATCGAGTCTTTTTTTAGAAGGGAAATATGGTTTCAATCAAAACCATCCATTACTTTTTTGCAGTCCATTGGTTGAAATCGAACCAAGTCGTCCGATGCTAGAAGAATTGAGAAAAGGGATTTCTAATAATTTGCGTGAATACTTGCATAATATTGAAGAAGAAAAAATCGAAGTCTTTGCACAAAAAGCCGGATTTAAGATAAATGCAACGCAACTTGAAGGGATGATGGGGCGGATTAATGATATTCTTGAGAAATAGAACTAACCGTAACATTTTTTCTCTCTGGAATTTTATTTAACTCTGAACTTCGTTTCGCTGCCAATTGTCCACAAGCCGCCGAAATATCTTGGCCCTTACTATACCGCACCGGAGCAGGAATCGACCTTTCTGATAAATATTTTTGAAACTCGCGAATATCATTTTCGTCAGGAGATTGCCAAGGCATCCCAGGGTGCGAATTAAATGGAATTAAATTTACTTTCGCCCGTAATCCATGAATATACTTTACAAGATCTTTCGCGTGCTTTAATCCATGATTCGTATTTTTAATGAGAATATACTCAAACGTAATTATTTTTCCTGTTTGTTCTTGATAATGGAGAAGTGAATTTTTCAATTCAGTTAAATTATATTTTTGATTAATTGGCATAAGTTGACTTCTCAATTCATCATCTGCCGCATGAAGTGACACAGCTAAGGCCGCTTCACAATCATCCGTATATTCATAAATTTTATTGGCAATTCCCGACGTCGATACAGTGACATGACGATTCGATAAACCAAAACCATTTTCTTTACCGATTAATTTTTTACATGCTTCTATTGTGGGTAAATAATTATCAAGAGGTTCTCCCATTCCCATAAACACCACATGAGAAATTCTTCTTTCCTCTTTTTTAAGTAAATTTTGAGCAAGAATATATTGCCCTATAATTTCTTCTTGGCCCAAGTGGCGAAAAAAACCAAGTTTCCCTGTTTGGCAAAATCGACATGCCAATTTGCAACCCACTTGTGATGATATACATAATGAAGTTCTGTTTTCATATCTCATGATGACAGACTCAATGAGTTTACCGTCATGGGTTTTTAATAATAATTTGGTTGATTGATCCACTTCACTAAATTTTTGTTCAAAAATTTCTGGTAAATCCCAACGAATATTTTCTTTCAACCACTCTCGATCTATTTTTGAAATATTTGACATTTGATCGGGTGACATCGCATGATGAATGTAAATCCAATCAAGAATTTGTTTTTTTCTAAATTTAGGCTGGTTGGGTTCTAAAAATGAGCTTTCGGTATTTAGACTTAAGAAATGTGGTTTGCAATTCATATAAAATCCCTTAAAATTAAACATGATTTATAGGAGAGATCATATGATGATGTCAAAACAAAAAATTATATTTCCTGTTTTATTACTTATATCTTCTTACTCTTTATTTGCGGACACTCTTCATTTGCGACCTGGGCAATGTATCATGGTAGGCACTCAAGAGGTTTGTGCTCTCAGTGTACAAGACCCATCACCCAACACTTCATCGTCACAAAAAAAATATTCTGAGATCAGCATTTGTAAATTTGGTGCGAAAGAAGAAGGCACAACAGAAAACCCGCTAACAGGCTATGGCCACTACCTCATTCGTATTAATGAGGAGGGAAATAAAACAGAAACTCTCATAAAATATTATGACCCCACCAAAAAAGCTCACTGTGAAAGTGATGCAAAAGGTTATCGAAAATAACTTTTTTTGTTTTAATTTGTAAGGACAATTTATAAGCACAGCAAAGACCTCCTATCTAGGGGGATTTGTTCTCATTTTTAGTTATGTTACTATCAAATTAAGAACTCATTTTGTTTATTGTCTTTTTTTGCCTTGGCCCTTGGAAACAATTTACCCTTTAGGAGGGGGAAACAATGGGAATGAGAATTGCGACAAATATAGCGTCGCTCACTTCACAAAGACACCTGCGAGAAACTAGAAGACTGCTAGACCGTTCACTTGAACGCTTATCCAGTGGTTATCGAATCAATAAAGCAGGGGATGATGCGGCTGGTTTAGCGATTTCTGAAAAATTACGAGCGAAAGTTCGAGGATTGATCCAATCCCAAAGAAATGCCTCGGATGGTATTTCATTAGTACAAACCGCAGAAGGTGGTTTAAATGAGATTCAAAATATTCTTGTGCGTCTTCGCGAATTAGGCGTCCAGGCAGCCAGTGACACCATTGGTCCCCAAGAAAGACGTTACCTTGACGAAGAATATCAATTGTTAAAAGAAGAGTTGGACAGAATTGCCAACGCAACAGAGTTCAATGGTACTGTATTGCTCGACGGTACAGGTGGAACTATGGATTTCCAAGTGAACACCGGCGGACAAAACCTCTTGGGTGTTGATCGAATTTCTTTTGATGCGTTTAAAGCTGATGTGAATTTGGACAAGTTAGGTTTGGAAGAACTTACCATTTCCAATAAACAAGACGCTCAAAGAAGTTTAACCCGAATTGATGGAGCCATTGAAAATGTTTCCTCGATTCGAGGTGAATTAGGAGCCGTGGAAAATCGTTTGCAATCGACCATTAAAAACTTATCCGTGTCGATTGAAAACATTAAAGCTGCTGAGTCACGCATTAAAGATGTGGATATCGCCGAAGAAACTTCTGAGTTAACAAAGAACAGTATCTTAGTTCAAGCAGGTACAGCGGTATTAGCTCAAGCGAATAGTATTCCGAAAATGGCTTTACAACTTTTACAGCAATAATTTTTTTTTAAATAGAATCCAATCCCCAAATCATTCCCTGATTTATTCTTTCCTTTAAGAATAATTTTCTCTCTGAAACAATTTTAAAAAAACCAATCGGATGTGTTTCACAATCCTGGCAATAAAATTTAAAAGTAGACATCCAATCTAGTTTTAAATTGAAAGGCGTCAGAATCGTTAATACAGGTAATTTATTTTTCTCAAGAATTGTAAATAAAACAGAAAAAAGAGCTTGCGGGGTTTTTCCTCCCCACTCATGAACTACTCCTGCCATATCATAACCCTTTCCCATAACTGCATAAGCAACAATTTCACTGTTTTCAATCAACACCCAGAGTTGGAGTAAAGGAATTTTTAAAAGCTCGGCAGTCTCTCTATTCGACCTCAAAATAGATTCTTCGAGAGGGTATCGCACAGAATTAAGCTGCTTGATAAGGGTTTCACTAAAATCTTTCTCTTGTACCAAAAAAATATTTTCTTTTTGAAAGCTTTCATAAACACTTCCTTGCAATATCTTCCAACGCAATTCCTGCCCCCATGATTCAAAACCTAGCTTATGGTAGAATTGAGGTAGATCAGACCATAAGAAAAGAGCTTCGATATTTTGTTGCATAGCTTTTTGCTCAAGAAAAGAAAAAAGGGTTTGCATGATTCCTTGTCCACGAAATTTTGAATGTGTTGCAACATTACCAATCAACCCGATCAAAAAATCTTCGTGGGGTTTTTCAGAATTGTGCCATTTTCTTTTAAATAAATTGGCATGGGCCACAAGTTGGTTGTTTTTAAACATGCAAATACTCGTATCGGAATTTTTTTTGGATAGGAGAATAGGATATTCTTCTTCGATAGAAAAAAGTGCTGGC
>CAZFSQ010000234.1:0-4501 GCA_964521975.1 uncultured Oligoflexales bacterium
GGAAAATAAAGTTCTTCCATCAATACGGATAGAAAATATAAATAACCACATAAGAGCTGTTAAAAAAACTTCTCCGACTTTTTTTAAAAAATCTGTCATATAAATTTCTCCTTTTTATTTCATTCTAACATTCTAGCATGAACTTTATGCTCTGCGTCAAAACGGTATACTAACGGACCAGTAACGGCTAAGTTTCAAACCATTTTTTTTAATTTAATTTATGATTTTAAAAATATTTTATAAAAATTTTAAAATATTTTATAAGTGTGGTTGAAAAAAAAGTTGGCATGATCCTGGCAATGTAATGGATGTTGCCATTGTGGCACAAAGCATGAACTAGATTGAAGGAGGTCACATGCGAAATTCAGTAGGTAAAGTTTTAAGTGGTGTTGTCGTGGGGACAATGATGTTGGGTTGCGGATCAAAAAACGGCGGATCAAAAAATGGTGGCCCAGGCCCTGTTGATGTTGATCAAGAATTTCCTAACAGTGTTTTTGATCTGTCGGAGATGAGTAAACTTCAAAGCAGTTACGGAGAAAGTGTCGCTCAAGAAATTGTGTGGAATGTTCGGGTGAGTGTTAATGGAAAAGAAGTTTCAAAGCTAGAGAAAGCAAAGATTGCAGATGTTAAAAACAATTTAGGCAATATGCAGTTCAAACATTATGATCTTGTGCGAACAGAAATTACGGTTGTTGCGGCTGATGGAAAAGTTTTATCCACCAATGTGAAGTCTGTTGCAGAGAAAGAACCTGAGCTGAAACAAATTTGGGATGAAGAGTGTTCGCATTTGCGAGAGCCAGAAACAATGATTGTCGATAATTCAACATCATTGCTTGAAGGTGAAACTAAAAATCGCGTGCAAATCAAATTGGAAATATGTGACTTTGCCGGTTATGCATTGAAACCTCTTATCACGATCAAACCTCAGAATAAAAATTTAGAAAAAAAGTTGGTGTCTTATAAATGCACTTTTACGCCAACGTCTGTTTACGCGAATACTGCAAGACCATACTTAAAGCGTTATGAAGATACGGCATGTACTTATGGTTATGAAAAACTTCCAGGTGAAGAAGATTTGAAAATTAGTATCATCAAAGATTTTGCTCCAGGAACGGCATTATATAATGAAAAAATGTTACGCATGGATGATTTTAATTTGACTCTTGGTAATGCAGATCAATACTTTCTTGATATCCCATTTTTTAAGCCACCCTTTGGAAGTTTACAAACTTGTCATACTGCAAAAGTTGATGTTAAAATGTTAGGAGACAGTGGGATTGAGACAAGACGTCTTGAGTTTAAGAAAAATAGTAGTGGGTCTGGAGTTTTATGGATGCCATCTCCTAACACAAACTTCCCAAATCTCAGTAAAATCGCTTCATACTATGAACAGTCCAATACTGAAAAAATAACACTCTTTATGTTATGTGACTTTATCCCAGAGACCAATGATTTAGATGCAGGAAAAGTGATCACAATTGATGCAAATTAAAAATTAATCCTTCAATTAACAAATTCGGGATATCGCTTGATATCCCGAATTTTTTTTTGCCTTCATTTAAATATAAAATATGCATTTTAAATTTTAGTAAAATTGCATCATTTGCGTAAAATATCATTTTTTGATATATTATGCAAATGATGCAATTTAGAAAAAAATTAACGTTAAATGGTTATGTTGATTATATTCAGTCTCGTGGTCAATATACTTTCCAAAAAAAAGAGGCTCAGTTTGCAATAAAATCTTCTGCGACATCATTCTTACTTGCTGCCCATCGAATGATTAAAAAAAAACGCATTATCAGCCCGCGTAGAGGATTTTTTGTTATTGTACCTAAAGAGTATGAATTGGCTGGTGCACCACCCGCTTCTTGGTTCATTGATGATTTGATGAAATTTCATAAAAGACCATATTATGTGGGACTTCTTTCAGCAGCCGCTCTTCATGGGGCAGCTCATCAACAGCCGCAAGAATTTCAAGTTATTACTAATGTACCCTTACGGTCTATAAAAGTTGGTAGAGAAAAAATAAGATTTTTTACAAAAAAAAATATTTCACTTACTTCAATTGAAAAAATTAAAAGCGTTACTGGATATTTTAACATTTCGTCACCAGAAGCTACGGCTATCGACTTAATTCGATATTTTGGTTTTGTGAGTCATTTAAATCATGTAGCTCTTATTTTGTCTGAATTAAAAGAAAAATTATCACCCTCACTACTTGCTGATGATATTAAACGCGGAGGGGAATTAGCATGTGCTCAACGACTAGGTTATATTCTTGACTTTTTAGGTGGGAAAAAAATAACGAAAAAACTTCATAAATGGGTTACATCTCAAAACCCAACATATATTCCAATGATTTCTGTACGTAAATTACAAAAAAAATTTAGAAGAAATGAAAAGTGGTGTGTTATTCTTAATGAAAAAATTGAGTTGGATGAATGATTCCTCAAGCGATTATTAATGAGTGGAGAGAGAAAGCTCCGTGGGTCACGGATGCCCAAATTGAACAAGATTTGATTCTCTCTCGTGCATTAGTTGAAATTTTTTCTGAAGAATATCTTCGCTCGCAACTAGCGTTTCGTGGTGGGACTGCACTCAATAAACTTATACTTAAAAATCCAGCTCGATATTCCGAGGATATTGATCTTGTGCAAATCGAAGCTTCTGCTATGGGAGAAACGATAGACCGTCTACGTAAAAAATTAGATCCTTGGTTAGGAAAACCAAAACGCGAAAGAAATAAAGGTCGCGTTATTCTTAAATATCGTTTCACTTCGGAGATTCCTCCTGTCATTAATCTTCGTCTTAAAATAGAAATTAATACTCGTGAGCATTTTACTGTTCTTGGTTTTAAAACATATTCATATTCTGTTAAAAGCCGTTGGTTTTCTGGAAAAACTGAAATATTAACATATCATTTGGAGGAAATGTTAGGAACAAAGCTACGTGCTCTTTATCAGAGGAAAAAAGGGCGAGATATTTTTGATATTTATTTTTGTTTAAAAAATTTTCCAAAAATTAATAGAGAATCTGTTGTCAGGTGTTTTCAAAAATATATGCAACATGAAAATCATACGGTATCTCGTACTGAATATGAAAAAAATTTAAGACAAAAATTGAATGACTCAAGTTTTAATAATGATCTTCTGCCTCTACTATCTCAAGAAGCTGTGAACAAATTTGACTTCAATCAAGCTGTGCAATACGTGCAACATAAATTAATTAACTTGTTACCAGAATAATTTCTTCTACTCATTGGGTAATGGCTCACTCCCATCATTCACTCCTGAGGAGTTGCTAAAAGTATCAAGATTACTATTCATATCTATTTCTGGAAGTGGATGTGTTTGAGAATATCCGTCTAGGGCTATGGCTGTGTTTCGCAGGCTTGAGCCTAATTGACTAAATCCTAGATACCCACTTCTTCTTAATGCATCAGATGTATTAGTAGCTGCTGTTGTACTCACGGTTGTTTCCAAATTGTTGTGTTGCAGAAGACTATCAGGATCTGCTGAAGAAGCTCCAGACATAAAGTTATAATTTTCAGTCCGAGTCATTCCATCTATGAGCTGACCATTACGATCAATTAGCGAATAGTCTTGTCGATACGGAATTTCAAATCGCGTTGCTGCTTGCCACATATTTTGACCCACATTCAAAAAAGAATTACCGAGACGTTGAACTTGCCAATTAACATCTTCTTGAGAGCCATAGTTATATCCACTGCTATCTCTTGACCATTTATAATTACTAATAAAATCACCTAACCCAAATGAAGCATTTGTATTATTAGAAGATAAAAAATCCCCAAACGGTCGGAAAAATTTAAATGTATTAGGAAATTTATTAGCAAAATTATTTCTTGTGTTTTTAGGATCTTTAGAGTCCGTGACACAAAAATAAGAATCTACAGCATCTGCAAATACTATATTTCCAAACGTTTCGTTTCCAACTTTATTCAAAAGAGTAGTGATTTTACTTTTTGAAATATTAGAATCATTACTTTGATGAACATCCGCCAAAAAAGATTTAGCTAAATTTAGTTTAAAAGCATTAATGTATTTTGTTGCATTATTCATTTCCTGAGCATTTTGATTGCTACTCATAGCCTTTGGAAATAAATCAGAAAATACGTAGCCAAACATTCTAACTAAATGATGTCGAATGCTAGCAGGATTTGCCTTAATAATGATTATTGCTTTATTATTATTAGCTCTCCAGCATGTTTCAAGATCTTTGGTATCATCAGATGTTTGATTTCCTCCTGAGAGAGATGCACACATACCACCTACATCATCGGTTAAAACCACATACCCAAAATTGAAAAATGAGTCTCTAAGTTTTGGCGGTAGTGCTGTCATAGCTCCTGCTACAAAAGTCTTTAGGTTGAGTTCATCTTGCGATGAAAGCGATTTCTGTTTTAGATTGATCAGAATGTTATCTTTTTTCTCACTAAAATCCTTATTAGGACCATAACAAACATTTAAAACTTGAT
>CAZFSQ010000235.1:0-4499 GCA_964521975.1 uncultured Oligoflexales bacterium
GATCAGAACATCATTAGAACATCTAAGTTAAAAAATTAACGAAGCTTGACAAAACAGTTGTCTCGTAGCTAAGATTTCAACATCTATTCATCGCTCTTTAGTCAAAAATTATGAAGGAGGATTTATGAAGCAAGTAACAAAGGCAGTGATTTTGTTTTTCGGTATTTCATCGCAAGGGTTTTCTGGAGCGATGGAAGACGCTGAGCAGTTGTTTTCTCGTCGCGGGGAAGGAGTTTCTGTAATTGATCAGGCTCGCAAGGCGTATGAAGGTTTATTACCAGGAGTGTCAGGCAAAGACCAGGTTCGTGCAACATTGCAAGTGGCTCGTCTTGATGCCTATGAAGCTAATTTAATGGATCGTTCGGAAAGAAAAAAGCGAACTGAAATTTTAACTCATTGCATTAATACACTTGAAAATTATTTGAACCCACAAAAAGTTGGAAAAAAAATAGAGTTTCTATATTGGCGAGCTGCCTGTGAAGCAATGCGTGGAGAAGTTTCTCTTGAGGTTAATGACCTTACTGCTCTCGATGGGCTACCTAAACTTTTAGGTTTATTAACAGATGGACGAGCGATGGAACAGGGTAACCTCTATGAGGGTGGTGGTTTTGACCGTATCGAGGGAGCAATATGGTTACGACTTCCTAAATTTAATAGTGTGAACCCACAGTATGTTCGTAATCTTAAAAAAGCAGAGGAACTTTTAAAGAAATCTAAAAATTCTGCGTCGCATCCAAGTCAGGATCAAGAGTTCGATACGGGGGATTATTTTTTTGAAACGCATTGGTTATTGGCAGAAACATTAGCAGCTACTCGTGATGATGCTAAAGAGCAAGAGGCGTTAACTTTGATTGATGAATCTATTGGACGTATTGATGATAAAGATCAATCATCAATTAGGGTGCCTGAAGATAATATCGCCAAATCACGAATGCAAGCACTGAAGAAAAATCTTAGTGAATAGTAAAATCTCTCAATGAGAATTGCGATTGATGCAAGAATGATTCGAGCTGGCAATATGCATGGTATTGCCCGTTATGCTTTTAATTTAATCGAAGGCATTTCGCGTTTAAATTTAAAAGATCTCAAATTGTTTGTTTTTATTTCTAAGGACAGCCCGATCTTAGATCAAGATTTATCAGATAATGTTGAGTTAGTACCGATTCGATCCAAGTGGATCAGTTTCTATGAGCAATGGGAATTGCCGCAAAAGCTAAAAGAATTAAAAATAGATTTATTTCATGCTCCTTCATTTGTGGCTCCCATTTATTGTCCCGCAAAATTGATTATGACGATCCATGATTTAAACCATTTAGTTCTTGCACAGTATTACACGCCGATCCACCAAATTTATTATCGAGCGATTGTTCGGAAATGTATTCAAAAATCTTCTTTCTTATTTACCGTCAGTCAGTTTTCTAAGAAAGAACTTGTTCGTACACTAAAGATTGATCCCGATAAAGTTGTTGTGACGTATAACGGTGTAAGTTCTCATTATGTTCGACAAAAAAATTTAGAATATTGCGATTTTGTGAGAGAAAAATACGATCTCCCAGAAGAATACATGCTCTGTCTCGCGAACAATAAGCCTCATAAAAATGTTTACCAACTGGTAAAAGCATTTTGTGAGGTTTCGATAGAAACGCCTCTTGTTTTGGCATGTCCACCTGATGAAAGGTTAATCAAATTGACAGAGGCTCATAATAAAAAACATTTATTGTTTTTTTCTCGATATATTCAAGAAGAACATTTACCCACGGTGTATTCGATGGCGAAACTTTTTTTGTTTCCATCGACCTATGAGGGGTTTGGTTTACCCCCGCTTGAGGCTATGGCTTGCGGGACGCCCGTGGTTGTGTCGGAGGCTTCGAGTTTACCAGAGGTGATTGGTGATTGTGGAATTTATGTTAATCCTTACGATCATCTTAGTATTGCTAAAGGATTGGAAAAGGGGTTGCAAGATCAATCGCTCCGCGAAAAACTTATCGAACGTGGATTACAGCATGTGGAAAGATTTAAATGGGAAGCGATGGTAGAGCATACGATCAATATTTATCGTCGTGTTTTAGAAGAATCATATTTATCAAAGGGTGTTAAAGCGGAGTTGAAACGAGCATGAGAATTGGTATCAACGGGCGTTTTTTAGCTGCAAAACGCACTGGAGTGCAAAGAGCCGCTTATAATCTCGTGAAGACAATTTTAAAAATTGATCGAGAGAATGAATATTTTATTTTTACTTCTCGTGAACAACTTGATAATCAAGATTTTAAATATCCAAATGTCAAAATTATTGCTTCCGATTTACAGGAAGGAAGAAATTTTAGAAATCACCTTTGGGAACAATTTCGCCTGCCACGTCTTGCGAAAGAAATGGACGTGGACATTTTGCATTCGCCTGCAAATATTGCTCCACTTTTATATAACGGAGCTTCGATTATTAATGTTCATGATTTATGTTTTGTGGTGAATCCCAATTGGTATCGTTTTACTTTTAGAACGCTTTATCGTTTATTAATTCCAAGACTCGCCAAACGAGCCGATAAAATTATTACCAACAGCAATAACTCCAAGAATGATCTTTTACAGTTTTGTAAAATTTCGAGCGATAAAGTTAATCTTGTTTATTGGGCTGTAGATGATTTATTTTTGGATCAAAAAGAAGATGATTTTAATTTAAATATCCAAGACAAGTATATTCTGTACGTGGGTTCTTTGGAGCCAAGAAAAAACATTGGCAATCTACTCGCGGCATATGAGCATATGCGAAAAAATCACCCTGAACTTACGCATAAGTTAGTTTTGATCGGGGGGGAAAGCCCGCTCTTTAAAGAAGTCCAGCTCAAGGTGAGAAGCTATAAAGACGATGTGATTTTTATGGGATTTGTTTCCGATATTATTTTAAAACAATATTACCGCCGAGCTGATTTACTTGTGTATCCAAGTTTATATGAAGGATTTGGTTTGCCACCTCTTGAAGCGATGGCGTCGGGTACTCCAGTTGTGACATCGACCACATCATCTATTCCTGAAGTTGTGGGACAAGCGGCTATTAAAGTGTCACCCCATGATGTAACGGGAATATCCCAAGCCATTTCACAAGTATTACTTGATCCGCAATTAAGAAAAAGTTTACGTGAAAAAGGGCAAGAACGGGTCCACTGTTTTAATTGGTATCGTGTTGCAAGACATACAATAAATATTTACTATGAAGTTTACCAAAAAAGAAAAAAAGGTCAGTCCCTAGATAACGGAATGAGTTTTGAAACTTGGAAAAAATGGGTCACACTAGAACACGAGCAATATCCTTTTAAGCTTTTTGAGAAAGAAGAACATGTTAAAATCTGAATTGATTAAAAATATTTTACAAAATCCAGTCATAGATCACGAACAAGAAGTCTATGGTTGGATTCGTTCGCGACGCGATTCTAAGTCAGTTTCTTTTTTAGTGATCAATGATGGTTCGACGCAGCTGAATCTACAGGTTGTTATTCAACATGACACACCTGTAGCAAAAAATTTAGCTTTGATGACGACAGGGGCAAGTATTTTTGCAAAAGGGAAGTTGGTTAAATCACAAGGCAGCGGTCAAGATGTGGAGCTTATCGCTGATGAATGCCAAGTGATTGGAACGGCTGACCCGGAAACATATCCCTTGCAAAAAAAAGGGCACACGGTTGAATTTTTAAGAACGATTGGTCATCTTCGCTCTCGCACGAATACATTCAGTGCGATTGTGCGTGTGAGAAATGTGTTGTCGATGGCAATTCATGAGTTTTTTCAGACGCATGGTTTTTATTGGATACACACACCGATTATTACCGCTAACGATTGTGAAGGTGCGGGAGAGCTTTTTACTTTAACGACCATGCCGCTTCATAAAATTCCAATGCAAAATGGTAAGGTGAATTATGAAGAAGATTTTTTTGGTAAACATGCTCATTTGACAGTTTCAGGACAACTTGAAGCCGAAATTTATGCTTTGTCGATGGGACGTGTATATACATTTGGCCCAACGTTCAGAGCGGAAAACTCCAACACCACGAGACATCTCGCCGAGTTTTGGATGGTAGAACCGGAAATTGCTTTTTGTGAGCTTGAAGAAGATATGGCTCTTGCTGAAGCAATGTTTTGTTTTGTAGCTAAAAAATATCTTACGCAGTGCGGTCATGAAATAGATTTTTTTCATAAGTTTTATAAAGGTCCAACGCAAGAATTTATTTCCACCCTCGTTGAAAAATCATTTGCTAGAATTTCTTATACAGATGCTGTGAATCAATTATTAGCAGTAAAAAATAAGTTTGAATTTCCTATTGAGTGGGGAAAAGATTTACAATCAGAGCATGAAAGATATCTTGCTGAAACGGTTTTTAACCGCCCTGTGATTGTGCATGATTATCCGAGAGTCTTAAAACCATTTTATATGAAATTAAATTCTGATGAAAAAACTGTGCGGGCGATGGATGTGCTTGTCCCAGGAGTGGGTGAGATGATTGGTGGTT
>CAZFSQ010000236.1:0-4492 GCA_964521975.1 uncultured Oligoflexales bacterium
GTTATGTTGTGCAATGATGTGTCATTGCGAAATTTAATTCCCAAGGAACTTGAAAAAGGATTTGGATTTTTTAATTCTAAACCTTCCTCAGCATTTTCTCCCATTGCTGTTACTCCTGATGAATTGGGAGCTGTATGGAAAAACGGTCGCGTTTATTTACCGCTTGTGGCAAAACTTAATGGCAATTTATTTGGTAACCCTGATGCTGGGGATGAAATGCATTTTTCGTTTTATGATTTGATTGCCCATATTACTAAAACTCGTTCTTTTGCGGCAGGAACCATTTTAGGTTCGGGTACAGTTTCCAATCAAGATCGTCGTCGCGGCTCATCCTGTTTAGCGGAAAAAAGAATGATCGAAAAGATTGATACAGGAGAAATTACAACGCCATTTTTAAAACATGGCGATCGTATTGAAATAGAAATGATGGATGAAAACAATAAAACTATTTTTGGAAAAATTTCGCAGATGGTATGCTGACGATATTAAATTGTACTGCCCTACATCACTCTATATCCATATCCCATTCTGTTCGAGAATGTGTCATTACTGTGATTTTGTAAAAACAGCTCGACATGATGCCAACGCATTTCAGAATTATTGGCAGATGCTAGAGGATGAATTTTTGCGTTGGACCAAATTGTTTAAGGATGAAACGCAAGGGTTTCAGACAATTTATTTTGGTGGAGGAACTCCGTCCTTATTTTCAGTAGAGATTCAAAACTTTTTAAAACAAATTGAAAAGTACATTCTTGATACAACAGAAATTACTCTTGAAATAAATCCTGAAGATGTAACAGAAGAAAAATGCTTGATCTGGAAAAAAAGTGGGGTTAATAGAGTCTCTCTTGGGGTTCAGTCATTTCAAAAAGAAGGATTGAAATTTTTAACGCGACTTCATTTGGTGCAGCAAATTGAACAAGCGATTTTAACTCTTCAACGACATTTTAACTATCCCAATTTGGATTTGATTTTTGGTTGGCAAGATCAATCCCTAGCCATGTGGGAAGATGATCTAAAAAAAATGCTTAGTTACTCTCCAAATCATATCAGTCTTTATCAATTGACCTATGCAGATAAAACTCCGATAGGAAGAAAGTTTCAGCGAGGGGTGATTCAGGTGGAACAAGAAGACGATGAAAAAAAATATTCGTGTGCTCAAAAAATTTTAGCTGCCGAAGGGTATGAACATTACGAAATTTCTAATTGGACGCGAGAGGGTAGATACTCTCGGCATAATTTAAATTATTGGCTGATGGGAACATATTTAGGTCTTGGTCCTGGGGCACATGGGTATCTTGCTACAGATGAACTGCAAGGAATGCGATATTCATATCCTGCAAATTTTTCCAAACAAATCGAAATCGACCAACGCACGTTGGATCATTTCTTTGAAGAAATGGTGATTACAGGATTACGCACGAAGAAAGGTATTACGGTTTCAAGTCTTGAAAAAAAATTCTTTAAAAAATTTCTTCCCAATCAAGTATTGCAGCGAGGATTGAACGAAAAGAAACTTATTTTAAGAGAAGATATTCTGACGATTGATATTAATGAATGGTTTCGAGAATCAGCTTGGTGCTGTGAAGTTGTTGATTCTTTTAAAACAAACTAATTATTTTGATATCGGACCAATTTTAATTTTTTCAAGAACTGTCGATAACGAGACAGTATGGAAAACCTATTCCTCGTGCGTAAAAACTTAGAGAGATTTTTGGGGCCGATGACGCTTCAAGAGTTTGAGTTTTTATTAAAGAAAATGGAAATTGGTTCGGATGATGAAGTGTCGGGAAATTGTTTACCATGGGTATTTTTAAAAGAGATGGGTCGCTTAAAAACAATTTATCCGCAATTAGCCAAAATTATTCAGCGAGAAACAGCACAGTCGTGGGGGGTATCGGAACACGATGAAAAATTGATTTCACAAAACTCAAAGAATCGCCAAAATAAATTTTCTTTTGCCACCTATTTATTCGGTTTTGTATCACTTATTTTTGGTGTTTTAATTATTCTTTACTCAGAAGAAATTAAAAAAATTTGGTATCAAAAATTTAATAAAATAGAAAATGAAGCTCGCGTTATTCAGGGAGCAAACTTTCTCATTGAGAATAGTCGGTGGAATGATTTTGAAAATTTACTGAATAAGTATTATCCAAGAATTCATATTGAAAATGATGATTTCAATAATCTTAACCCGCAATGGCATCCTATTTTGCGGGCTTATGCTTTCAAATTTGATAAAGAGTTAGACAGCCCGTTTCAACCCTTACTCAAGAATGAAACGCACCCAATGATTTCGACAATTTGTAACGCAAAGAATTGGTCTAAAAAAATAACGCAGTCTCCGCAAATTTTTGAAGCACTCGTCAATGGCAAGAGAATTTTAAATCAAGACATGGTGATTTTATTTTTGCTTGATCCTTTTCTTATTTCGAGTCGTAAAGAAGAGGGATGGGTTTATCCAAAAAATTATATTCATGCTTGTTTATTAGGGGCTGAATTTGCTGTGACAGCGATGGAAGATGCATTACTGAAATCACCACTTTTGGCTCGTATTTTAGAGATGAAACAAAAAATTGAAAATATGAATAATCCGCAAGTAGTGGAGTGGCCGCTCAATTCACCTTTTTATTATTTGTCATGCTGGGAAAATGCTAAATCGCTCAATGATTTAATTCCATGCAATGTTGATTTTAAAAATCAAAATTTTGAAGAACCTTGGCCAGCAATTTTAGAAGTGCGTCAGATTTACGCTCTACTCAATAAAATGAATAGCGAGCCAAATAAAAATATCTTAGATCCTAAAGAACTTAATTTGCTTAAAGAAAAAATTTCAATTCAGCATCCCAACTATATTTGGGTAAAACGGCTTGGGTATGAAAATTAAAATTTTTAATTTTATTATTTTAATTTTAATTTTAATTTCCTTGCGACTTGAGGGTTCGGAGATCAAGAACGCTCGCAATTTGTTTTTTGATGGAAAATTAAAGCAAGCAGAAAATGTTACAGAAAAAATTTTAAAAAAAAATCGCAATAGCAGTGAAGCACTTTTTCTTTTAGGAAGAATTTATTATCGACAGAACAAATTAAAATCCGCCATCAGTATTTTTGAAAAAATCAGAATGGATAAACTGAATTCAAGTGAGGCGATGGATGTGGGGTTTGCTTATTACAATGCAGGAGAATATCAAAAATCTATTCTAGCTTTTGAGCAGGTAGGAAAAAAATTTAAATCAAAACCTATAGCAGATTTTTATATGGGAGTTTCCTATATGCAAATTGGTTATGTAGATAAAGGTAAAATATTTATAAGTCGAGCGAATCCTCTACCTAAAAATTTAGAGATAGAGCGTCAGAAAATTTTAAGTGGAAATGTGTCATTGTTAAATACACAAAAAACTGAAGAACCCCCCCAAGAAAAAAAAGCTGAAATAAAAGAATGGATTTTATCGGGAGGTCCGGCTGTTAATTATGATTTCAATAATATAGAAAATCAGAATCATGGTAATTCTGTGGTTAAAACGTTGAATCAAGATTTCATAATGGGAGGGAGTGTCAGTACAACATATAATTGGTTGGGTTTGGGATTGGAGGATGCTCCGATGAATTTACTTTTTCCATTGAGTCTCAATTATGGGACATCTACAACTCAAGGGAAAGACCTCAAATATTTTAAAGATCAGAGTAATCAAGAATCATTTACCGCAACAGAAGAAATTAAACCGATCACGTCGGGTAAAAGAATAGAATTGAGTGTGAACCCGTTTTTTAGCTGGCCATTTAAAAAAGCATGGTTGCTAGGGCTTGGCTTTGATTTTTTTGAAACATTTCCCATAGATTCTGAAGATAAAAGTTCAGGCATTCGTACATCTAAAGCCATGATAAAATTTTCAGGAGAAAAAATTACAGCATCATTAAATTCGTTTTATCGAATGAGCGTTGATGAGATTGAGAACCCAACACGTCAAGATGTCAGTGTGGGAGGAGATATGACTCGCGGTTTAGGGAAAGTCTCACTTAAATTAGCAGCGTCCTATTTATCGTCTTATGATGGAGATGGCAATGCACCTGCGTCGGGGGCACAAGCAAACTTGGGAGGTTTAGCGAAAATTTCCTTAGGATGGGAATTCGGTTTTACGACGTTTGCTCAGGCGGGAGTCAACCTTTTAACCGATTATGCTAAAAGTGTGTCGTCTGAATCTACGACAAGTGGGAAAACGGTTTTAATTGCTCAGGGAACTAAAAAAAGTTTTGCTCTGGGGTTGGCGATTGCTCCAGCATCATGGCTTGCGATTGGTAGTGATGTCACCTACTCATTTTTTGATTTTGAGATTGATACAAAAGACGAAAAGTTAGTTAAAAGTTTTAAAAGTGATGTGGCGGATCGGACGGTACAGAGCCATGCAAATGTTCGTGTAAGTTATAGTTTTTAATTTTAAAGTAACCGGTCACGGAAATGTGGTTGACAAACCCCTGTCATCCCCAATGATTC
>CAZFSQ010000237.1:0-4488 GCA_964521975.1 uncultured Oligoflexales bacterium
TCAACAGGAGGAAATTCTCCAATCCACTGTAAAGGAAATGTCTCGTTATTTTGGTGAGAAATTTTTGAAAAAGAAATGCTATCACTCCAATTATTTTTTTCAGTGAATAATCTTTTTTTGAATTCTGTTGAACCATAACCTAGAGGAGTGGTTAGACCATAACCAGTAATGACAACATTTCTTGGATCAAATTTTTTAGTCATCATTTTCACAACGTTTAAAAATTAAACTACAATTTGAACCACCAAAACCCACCGAATTCGACATAACCGCTCTTGGTCGTAATTCTCTTGCTTTGTCCGAAATAAAATCGAGATCTTCTCCGCAATCTGTTTCTTCTAAATTAAGTGTTGGGGGAATATATCCTGACTGAAGCGAAGCGATAGAAAAAAAGGCTTCCATCGCCCCTGCGGCAGAGATTAAATGCCCTACCTGAGCTTTCGTAGAACCAATCACCGGCCGTGCTCCGTGACTATAAAAAACGCGGCGAATAGCGAGAGCTTCAATACGATCATTCATTTCTGTGGATGTCCCATGTGCATTGATATAACCAATATCGTGCAATGTAATTCCTCCACCCGTGGTGTCATGAGCATCTTTTAAAGCAAGTTCCATCGACTCAACAATACCTCGACCATTGGGAGGTAAATCGGTAACACGGTAAGCACTGGCTGTTTCACCATAGCCAATAATTTCTGCAAAAATTTTGGCCCCTCGTTTTTTAGCATGTTCCATTTCTTCAAGAATGAGCATGGCAGCCCCTTCCCCTGCGACAAAACCGTCACGATTTTTATCAAAGGGGCGACATGCTAAGTCAGGTTCTTCATTTCTTTTACTCAAGGCCCCAAGTAAACAAAACCCTGCGAGTAATAATTCACCTGAAAGAGAATCTGCTCCCCCGGCTAAAATAATATCCGCTTCATCACGACGAATTTGTTCAAAAGCATGGCCAATCGACTGACCGCTTGATGCACAAGCTGTATGAATAGTTGTTACAGGGCCAAGAGCTTTCCACTGTGCAGATAAAATTCCTGCCAATGTTGCGGGATGATTTTTAGGACCTGTTTGAATATTTTTTTCATTCTTAAGAAGATATTCTCCACGATCAATTAAATTCTTTTTCCCTTGATAAAGATCTAATAACTCATTGGGAGTAATAGCACCAATACCTGCTCCCATAGAAATTCCAAATCTTTCGTTATTAATTTTATTATCTAAAATTCCACTCGCAGTCACCGCCTCCCACGCAGAAGCTACACCAAATTCTGAGGGACGGTTAAGCAACTCCCGATATTTTTTATGAATAAATTCATCGCGAAGAATAAAATTTTTAACTTCATAAGCAATCTGTGTGGACCATGTCCTCGCATCAAACTGTGTAATATAGTCAACACCATTTTCTCCCAATAAAACATTTTCCCATGTTGTTTCTTGGCTATTTCCTAGAGCACTGACCGCCCCCATACCCGTAATACAAACTCGTCTTGTCCGTCTTGTCATAGATTAGAATTTTCATGTGAATTAATAAACTGAGTCTTAAATCCCATATCACTTTGCATAACGCGATTTTGATTTACTTTCATGACGGTTCTAATGACCACCAGTTCATTATTTTTTTTAGGATCACCTTCGATCACCTGAGCTTCTAAAATACATTGATCACCCGGTTCTACAAATTTTCTAAATCGCGTATTTTTAGTAAAAATTGGAATGAGAGCCTTATGCCGCATTTTTTGTTCCAGGTGATCTTTGACGAGATACTGGCACACCTCACCCAAAAAGGTGAGGAGAAGCACTCCGGGGACAATCGGCTTTTTGGGAAAATGATCTCTGAAATAATCTTCCACGCTTGAAAAATTTTTAAATCCAATAACTTTTTCAAAAGGTGTAAATTCTAAAATCCCATCCACAAATTGTAGATTAGAAAAACTCTGAGCCCCCGTTACTCCCCCTGGAGTAAAAATAGGAGAAGATACAAAGTGACAATTTTTTTTATCTTCTCGCAATTTATTTTTTAATTGATTTGATAATATTCCTTCACCCCATAACTCAGACGTTTCGATTAAAAACCCACGTGACTCAACCGTAGAAACTAACAATTCACCTTTTCCATTCTTAACTTCTGAATGTGTTGTTACAGTATCATCATTAAAATCAAGTGCTGTTACTTGAATAGATAACACATCACCTATTTTTGCATAACCATGATATTCAGTTTTTTCATCGCTTAAAAATACGCTCGATTTTTTTAAATCCGTCGATATTTGGATAAGCCAATTAGCCGATTGACCAATGGATTCACACAGAACAGCAGGACTTAAAATTTTCCTGCCATCCGGTAACCAATAAAAAAAGGGTTCCGACTTTGTGACCGCTTTGCGAGTTAAAATAGAGCGGTTAGGTTGACACTCTACAATTTGATCAACGTAATCGTAGTTCACTAGAATTTTGATTTTCTAAATTAATTTCTGATGAAGAGTCACCATAGAGTTTTTTTCTAACAATACTAACAAAAACTTCGGCAGTAAATAATCCTGGAATTTCTCGAAGAGACATTCCTTCTTTGAATTGTGAAGGGTTGATTTCGGGGAGTAACTCACGCATTCGGGTAATGCCTTTCGGCTGAAGAATTGAATTGACTTCAAATTCCTCGTCGCTTAATCCTGCACGAGCTTTCTTTTCAATTTCTCGCTGTGGTATTTTAATTGAAAATTCTTTTTCCAAACGAAACATGATATCGAGAAGATCAATAGATTCTGCACCTAGATCACTCATTAAATTAGATTTCAAATGAACTTCGCTGGACTCTCTACATAAACTTTCAGCAATTACGTTGAGAGTTTTTTCTTCGATTTCTTTTTCCGTCAATTTGGGTTTCATGGTTTCTCCAAAAATCATCTAAAAATCTTGTCAATTCTGCATTTTAACTTAAAAAGTTTAGGCAAGTTGAGGGATAAAGGCAAGATTTTTTAAATCTATGATAAAATGGGAGATAGGACCGTCGTGATGACGAAACCCTGCTGAGCTAGATGCTCCAGAAAGGAGGTGGTGCTTTGGACAATCAAAGTAGTAACCCCCAGAGCACGCAAACGATGGAGGTGATTAGGGATTAAATCCTAATCTATTCATCCCGCGTGTGTGGGGAAGAAAAAGACAAAGCCGAGCCTTTTTTATGGATAAAGAAAGTGCCTCGGCTTTGTTCTTTATCGGTACTCTTGCGATGTTTGTTGTATTTGATATTGGAATACTTGCTTATTCAAAGACGCACATTGCATCCCTGGAGAATATCCAAGATTTGGATTGACACCATCCGGCAAGCAACATCTTTGAACTTCCAATCTAAAATTTAATGACCCAGGCATCCTCTGTTGCGAGTAGTTTTGTAATACATTGGATAATCGCAATTCTAAATTTGGATTTGATTGCGTTGCTTTCCAAGTATAAATAGGTTGATTACTAGTGGATGAGATGAGTGCAGCATCCGTTGCAATACATTGACCTCCGACAGTTCTTGAACTTACGCGATCAAGATTAGCCATTAATACCTGTACAAAATTATTTTGTTTAAGAGGCCATGAAATTTTATTCGGCCCTTCAAGAATAGGCCCGCCTCGCATTTGCATGTCGATCGAAGGGAGAATTCCCGTCATGATCGCTTGCATTTGAGAAAGAGCATCAAAATTTGTTTGATCCGTACAACGTTCAAAAGCTCCTCGATTTTCCTCGGTCCTTGCAACATATCTTGGATCGGGAACTGCGAAAAAATATTTAAACTGCTTTTCGCCATTCGGTAGCGAGCGAGTGTAATTATTAATTTCTTGGATCAATGGTTTTACATCACAATTTCTTGGCTCTTCAGTATCATCTTGCTGTGAACCCCAATGCCCAACAACATCACCAATGTGGACCATAACTTTAAGAGCATTATCTCTTGGCTGTCCTTTTTTAAGAGCGAACTGTCTCAGAGCATGAAGATCTGCAAATAACCCTGCTTCAGGAAAATCAAGATTCCCCTGTTGTCTTGCATTATAGGTTGGAAAAGCAAACTGCGTTAAAAACATATTAGGATTCGATGTCAAATCAATCGTATGACTCGTGATGCTTTGGAAACTGTCCCAATACCCTACAAGACCGACACTTAGAGGAGAGACGGGTCCGCCAGCGATTTGCATAGCCCGTGCATTAAACTCTTGGACAATCCCCTGAATAGAACTTTTAATCACATTAATTTCCCCTTGCATACTTTTTGTTAAATCGAGCACAAAAAATAAATCTACAGGGTCAATCGTTCGTGACTGCTCTTGTGTCGGTTGAGCTGAAATTGCAAAGGGAATAGATAAGTCCAATGAATCTGCTACGGAAATTGTTTTAGGTGGTACATTAACCACAGGGGACTGTTCCATGGATTGAATTAACTGGACGCCCTTTATAGGAGTCATCGTAGGAAGCGGTGTAGGAACTGGGTCTTTTTTTGCCGGTTTTCCTGAG
>CAZFSQ010000238.1:0-4481 GCA_964521975.1 uncultured Oligoflexales bacterium
GATCTGTCTTTCGGTTTTCCCTTCAAAGAAAATTTTTCTCAAAACAGTCTCTTGCTCGGGTGAAAGTCGTTTTAAAATTTGATCGCAATAGCTCTGTAATTGTGGACAGGTGTTGTGGCCATACAAATCAAATACTGAATGGCTCACACGCTCGCCGAGAATTTCGTAGTGCTCAGGTTTAACTAAAACTTCCCGAAAGCTTCCCTCGTACCATTTGAGATACGCTTCCCAAGTAGCCTCATCCCAAGATTTGCTAATTTCTTTTAATTGGTCGGTCGGAATTTCTACTCCCGACGATGTTAGCCATGGCTGATTTAATTTTATTTTCATATTTACCCCTCGCGGTGAATTGCGTTGATTCGCGAAGGACGTAGATTTCAAAATAAAATCCGCATGCCACAATCAGAGTTAAGCATTTGAATACAAAAGATTTTTTCAAAATAATTAGAAATTTGAGAAAAATAAATTTGTTGGATTTGGTCGAAGAATGGGTCAGCAAATCGATCAGATACAAATAAATCAATTTACGGGTGATCACTTTTTCGACCAGTGGTCGAGATTTCGATCACTCAAAATTTAGCGATGAAAGTTCAGTAGATTGTGAGTGGAAAAATTAGAGTTACATTTTCTTCTGAAATCAGATTTGAAGTTGAGAAATAATTATGGTGCAACCTGGTAGCAAAGAAACTTAGCCAGATTAGCTGTAGGCAATGAATTTATTATTGAGAACGAATAGCAACTCTTAGACGACGACAATTTCTAAATTATTTAGAGATGACTTTCCGATCAGGCGGGTTCCAATCCTATTTGCTCGATCCTTTACTATTGGATCAAAATCTTGACCAGTTACCAAAACTGACTGATCAGCTAGCCTTAACGATTCAATGATGTCCAGTCCTGTCTTCTCATCCATTAAATTGAAGTCACTAAACAGAAATACTTCGTCACGATTTAATTGGTCAAACCGAGTTAGAAAGTCTAATGTATTTTTGAAATACTCGGCGGGTGTATTAAAATCTAGTGACCTTAGTTTTTCACGCCAAACATAATGCATTATATCTTCGTCATCTAAAACTAAAACTTTTGTATCTTCTGTCAAAATAATTTTTTTCTGGGTTGATAAGGAAAATGAAATAGCAACAGATGTTCCTGATCCCTCTTGAGATTGAATTGAAAACTGTCCTTTGTTCTCATGAACGAATTTTTTTGCCGCAAACAATCCTAGTCCTGTTCCATACGGTTTACCAAAAGTGAAATTTTCTTCACCGATTTTTGAAATTACATGCTCAGGAATTCCTGATCCATTGTCTTTTATAGTAAAAACTATTTTGTTGTCGTCACTGAAGGCTTTCAAGGTGATAAGAGTTGCATTCGCCTCTATTGAGTTTTGAATTAAATTTGAAAATATCCGAATCATATAATCGTGATCGACTGAAAAATTTAACGATCTCAAATTCGTTTCAAACACAATGTTGACATTGCCATTTAACGTGATTTTAGTTTCCTCAACTAAACGTTCAATTTTCTGGATGAATGTGGATTCATCTTGCTTGTGAACTTTAAAATCTCGCTTTAGAGAAATTTTCTTGTCCATCAGATCATCTACGATACTATTGATCCGATCAACGCTTGATCTAATTGTTTCCTGTCCATTCGCCCCGATACTTTGAATAAGTGAATTCAATAATACTATTGGCTGTGCTAGGTCATGCGCCGCTTGTTTAGCTTTCTGAGCAAACTTTTCAATTTTGATTTGCTGCTTTCGGCGTATAGCAAAAATTGCAACTACGAAAAAAATTGTCAGTATAGCGAATACGCCACTTGTAACCCAAA
Organism: uncultured Oligoflexales bacterium; assembly: GCA_964521975.1. GTDB lineage: Bacteria > Bdellovibrionota_B > Oligoflexia > Oligoflexales > CAZFSQ01 > CAZFSQ01. Next base: position 1,834 of record CAZFSQ010000238.1, read on the forward strand.
AGAGTGAATTGATTTTTTTCGAATAAATTGAAAATACAATCTCCAAATTTTTATCAGATGGTGATTTTATCGAATACATTTTCCTTAAAAAACCAGTTGTGGCTATTTGAGTTTCGGAATTGTTTGCACTCAACTGTCGAATCCGCTCACCAAACTCGACAAGCGGTCCTTGTTGAGGATCTGATAGGTCAAAAATAGCGACGCCCTTAACGACCTCGCTTGAAAGAAGCATTTTTTGTGCTTTGGTAACACTTGAAAGCAAATTGCCTTCAATAATTGAATTTTCTTCGTTTTTTGCCCAGGCTGTGACTGTTTCAATACCAACTGATTCAATATAATGATCAAAAAGATAATAGAATAGACCGAAAAAAGTGAGTATTAGGGACAACAAAAGCGACGCCGGAAGAAATAGTTTTTTCATAGACACATTCTCTCAAAATTTTCATCAATAAATGGCGGCTGATTTTGGAAGAGACATCTATGCACATAATGGGTTTTATTCGAAGGAACTTGCGTATCCGTCTCAAGAGGCGGTAACTTAATTTTCAGAGTTCCATTTTGCGAAATTCGCTTGTAGAAAGAGCATTTCCCAGTCTCTGATGCGAAAAACAAAAGCCTTTTTTCATAATCAGAAAGATGCGTTGGCCTCTGCTTATTCTGAATAACAACAAGTGCATGACGTAGAAGTTCAGAGAAGGCTCGAACTAGGATTATCTCTGATTTATCTTTGTCGTCACAAGCCCCACCTGTTACGACTCCGCCCTTGAATTCTGCGACGGTGATTATTAATTTTTTATCAGAATCATGAATACCGGGCTCAATTAAGTGTATGGAGTCGAACTCTAATTTTTGATTAAGCTCAATAAACAATTTCTTAAGGCAACGAAAATTATTACAGAATTCTTGGGTTGAGTATTTTTCGTGTATATATTCGATTTGGTGCTGATCCCACCAAATAGCCCACGCATATCTTTCAATTGCTTCATTCAATGCATTGTCTCGCGCTTTTTGGGCCGCTAATTTTAAGTCACTTGAAATGGGGAAAGCTGCAAATCCATCAGATCTCTGTGTAGCGCATGACGGGAGTTTTGCCCTGTTTCCAGAACTAAACGATTTGCGTTCAATCATTTCAGATACAGCCTTCGAAAATGCTGTATCAATGTCTTTATCAAACCCAGTAAAAACTCGATCTGAAATGAGTGAATCATTTTTTTCGCCGACCAAATTAAACCAATGAAATTCTGCAATTTGTGTGTGCTCGATAGTCACCAAATTCCTGAGTTCGGTCGGTAATAATTCTATAAATTCCGCTGCCAATTTCATTCCAAAACCTGCCATGGGTTAGGCGCAGCAGAACCTTGGGGAATTTGTTTCAATTTTTTACTATCCTTTGAAAAATAGAAACGTCGAACATGCGTGTAGACATTAAACAACCCCTGATCATGCAGATACTGGTTAACTTTAAAGAGGCTTGATTTGTTTGATGGATCTTTGAGGCATTCTTCAATTAGGTTTTGCAGTACGACATCTCTCGATATGTAATTAAGTGGTTTGTGAAGATTTGGAGTAAATAGCATTTTAAGATCGCCTAATGGATCATTTGCCCAGAAGCCAGAGGCACCATTGAAAATAGAGATTTCACCGTTTACAAATTTTCCAGCAAGTTCTTTTCTAGACTTTAGTGAGTTTGGATTGTTTTTTAAGTTAAGCGTTTTGAATGTATTCTTTAAAGCAGTCACAAATGCAGAATTGACTTCATTTTCGACATAGGCCCATGCGATTTCTTTTTTTCGCAATTTATCGAGGCAGTTTTGGAAATCTGAAGCTTTTATTTTTTCAAGCTCAACGGATTCGAGATCTTTTCTGGGCATGTAGCCTGCGATAATTTTTGTAAAAATGCTTGATTCGGCTGGGGAGAATTCTTTTGTTAACTTCTCATATTCATTTCTAAATTGTTTCGCAAAATATAGACGACATAATTTGTCATCAAAGGGCGCAATATCTGGATTTAATTGTAAAACAGAAAATCTCGATGCTGGTAGGTAATAAAATGAGTCAAGTTTTCTAAATGTCGAAAGTTCGTCTCTGGAAAACATTGACTCATTCCCGGCCACTACTGAATTGGAGTTTAGCTTTGGCAATTGCTCTGATAATTCGACAGCTGGAATGTATTTGAAAAGCACTTGATCTTTGTTACTCGCTCGGCTGGAAAACAGAATCGATTTGTCCTTTTTTTCAACAATAGCAAATCTGCCACTTTCAGGCGGGCGATCACAAGTTAACTTATCAGACTTCAAGTCGACACATTTTTTAGGAATAATTGAAAAAAGCTCTAAACAAAATCTGAATAGTGGATGCGGGTAGTCTTTAGTTAAAGAAATGGTGATTTCATTTCCCTTCACTATGATTCCATGGGGTGATTTGGTCAGTGGATTTACCTCTTTAAGCCATTGATCTTTTCCTTCGATAGATTCAATCACCGGGAATTGAGGCCTTGTTAAAAGCATCCTCTTGATCGATAAAACGACGTCTTCTGTGGTCAGAGGTGTTCCGTCGTTAAATGTTAGATTCTTCTTAACCGTCCACCTAATTGTCTTAGTCTTCTTGTCATAGCTGAAGGATTCCAACACCTGGCTTGAGATAGTATC